>JBFEPU010000062.1:0-11686 GCA_041549915.1 Anaerolineae bacterium
CCATCGCACTGCTGTGTTGTAAGAGGTGTAGACCAGGTTTTTGGCTTGCGGGACTTTTCCGGTGCGATAGTCAGTAAGGAGACCGGGGCTGGAACGGCAGGCGGCCCTGATAGGGGCCGCGGTTCTGATCGGGGACTGCACTGCCAGACGCCAGCAGCGAAGTCAAGCGAAAGCAACCACTCAATCCAATTGGCGAAAGGAGGTGATCGTATGGCAAGCGTCAAGTGCCCGATGTGTGGAGCACACATGCACGCGGACTCGGACGAAGAGCTGGTGAAAGGCTTCAAGAAGCACTCGAAAGACGTGCACGACATGGAGCTCTCGGATGAGGAGGCCAAGAAGAAGATCAAGATGGCCCAAGAAGGAAAGATGTAGGGCTTGTCCAAGTCCCAGTCAGCCCTCCCCGCGGGACCGAAGTGGGTGAGCGCCCAGGATCACAAGGTGGTTGGCTTCGCTGCCCTGCCTGTCTTCCAGGCGGGGCCCCAAGATCTGCGCTCAGCGCCCGCAAAGGTCAAACTGCAGGGAGGGCTGCTCCGGTGCTCATGAGTCTTTGCGCCATGCCAGGTCCCGGAACACGGCATGGGCCGCGGAGAAGTGGTGGCCGGAGGCTGCCTGCCTCTCAGGTACCGTTGCCAGGGCTGCTTGCGCAGTCGGTATGGGGTCGATAGTTCACGCGTATGGCAATGAAAGGGCTGTAGAGATGCAACACACGGTCAAGGAGTACGACATTGTCGTTGTTGGCTCTGGTGCCGGAGCGGACATCGTGGACGCTGCCTTGGTACGCGAGCTGCGCGTGGCCTGGGTGGACAGAGGGCCCCTCGGAGGAACTTGCTCGAACGTAGGCTGCATTCCCTCCAAGATGGTCATATTCCCTGCCGACAGAATCGTGGAGCTGCAGGAGGCGGGCAAGCTGGGCGTCGCAGCACAGGTTCAATCTGTCGATTTCGCAGCAATCATGGAACGTACGCGGCGCGTAGTTCGCGAGACCCAGGCAGCGATCAGGGAAGGGATCCAGCAGGCCGAGAACCTGGACTTTTACGAGCTGGAGGGGCAGTTTGTTGACGACTACACGCTGCAGGTCGGCGAGGAGATGATCAGAGGTCAGAAGGTCTTTGTCGCCGCCGGCACCAGAGTGTTCATTCCCCCCATTCAAGGCCTGGACCGGGTCGACTATCTGACCAACGAATCCGTCTTCGAGCTGACCGAACGCCCGGACAGCCTCATTATTATGGGTGGCGGGTACATCGCCACCGAATTCGGACACTTTTTCGCCGCGATGGGAACCAAGGTCACCATGGTGGAGATGCTCGATCGGTTGGTGTCTCAGGAAGAGCCTGAGATCTCAAAGCTGCTGGAGAAAAGGCTGTCCGAACGGATGGATGTCCACACCAATACACGGGCTATCGCCGTCAGGCAGGATAGTGCGGGCATCGTCCTCACTGGCAGGGACGTGCTGTCGGGCGAGGAAAGAGAATTCACGGCCCAGAGACTGCTGGTCGCAGTGGGAAGACGTTCAAACGCCGATCTGCTGAAGGTTGAAAACAGCGGCATCGACGTGGACGAACGTGGCTTTATTCAAGTCGACGATTATCTCGAGACCAGCAAGCCGGGCATCTGGGCATTTGGTGATATCAACGGCAAGTTCCTGTTCAAGCACGTGGCCAACCGCGAATCCGTCATCGTCTGGTACAACAGCACCCATGAAGAGAAGATCGAGATGGACTATGGGGCGATTCCGCATGCCGTCTTCTCGCACCCGCAGATAGCGGGAGTGGGCCTCACAGAGGCGCAAGCCAAGGAGCAGTTCGACATCTTGGTTGGAACCGCGAAATACTCGGACGTTGCCAAGGGCCAGGCCATGATGGAGGAAGACGGTTTCGCCAAGGCCATTGTGGAACGCAAGACGAAGAGGATCC
Organism: Anaerolineae bacterium; assembly: GCA_041549915.1. GTDB lineage: Bacteria > Chloroflexota > Anaerolineae > UBA2200 > UBA2200 > JBFEPU01. Next base: position 1,917 of record JBFEPU010000062.1, read on the forward strand.
TGGGCTTTCACATCATCGGCCCCTACGCACCCATACTGATTCAGGAGGTGGTCAACGTCATGGCCAGCGGCGGCACCACCAGAGACGTCACCAGAGGCATCCACGTTCATCCGGCCACGCCAGAGCTCATACTGGTTGCGCTGGACAGGCTGCGCGAGCACCACTAAGTAACCAGCCGAAAACAGCGGCGAGGAGCCGCCTCGGCCCAGTTCTCGAACAGGCACTCAGCATTCTCGTTCTTCACCCCTTCCCCTCCCCTGGGCGAGCGCCCGCTTCTAATGGGACTTCTGTCACAGACACGGCACCGATGGCGTGCTATGCTAGTTAATATCATCGCACCGTGTTGCGCTGGAGCGGAGTGCCACAGTCCTTCCGGTCACAGTGAGTCGCTGTACAAGCACCTGGGACGCATCGATAGGCGCGCGTCTGTGCACCGGTGTTCGACATATGGCGCCAGGTGCAGAGTTGACCGTCTGAGGCCTGTCGTCACGTCTCGGCTTGAGCTGAAGGCGCTACGCCCCCACAGGAGAACGAGCCTGATAGCGAATATGCCCTAGTGAGGTGAGCAGGGCGAGCCGAGGAGAGGTGGTTTGCTGGACTGCTGGTACGGCCCGCCAACGCCACCACGGATGCTTAGGAGGAATAGAGATGGCTGACACAGAACGCGATCCGAACCTCAAGCGCATCCTGGTTGCCCTCGACGCGTCCAGCCACAGCCTGGCAGCTCTGCAAGCAGCGGCTGACCTCGCTCATCGCTTGCAGTGCGAACTCATCGGCATGCACGTGGAAGATCCCCGTCTGCTGCGCCTTGCCCGTTCGCCCTTTGCGCGGGCAATCGCTCGCCCTTCGGGCAGGCGCGTGAGCCTGGACGGCGGTGGTATGGAACGCCAGCTTCGCGCGCAGGCGGCCCGCATCCGCGACAGGTTCTCTTCCCAGGCGAAGCGTGCGCAGATCGGCGGGTCCTTCGAGGTAAGGCGGGGGGAGGTTGCACCAACGCTTCTGGCCGCCGCCTCACAGGTTGACCTTGTTGTTGTGGGCAGGGCAGGGAGTTCCTTGGTCTCGAACGGACGGCTGGGGTCCGTCGCTCGTGAGGTACTGTCGAAGGCACCCAGCCTGACGCTTGTGGTCACAAGCGGGACCCGCCTGCAGCCCCCGATAGTGGTGGTATTCGATGCCACCCCGATGGCGCGAAAGGCGCTGTTGATCGCCGCGAGCCTCGTGGACCAGAGGGGCGGTCTTCTCGAGGTCCTGTACGGCGGTCTGGACGAGGCTGAGGTGGGCGATGCTCTAAGGCGCAGAGTCGTTGACATGCTGGCACCGAGAGGCCAGCTATTCCGCCACCGTCGTCTAGTCGAGCCGACCGCCTCGGCCGTCATGCAGATGATGCATACCATAAGCGGGGGCACCCTGGTCGTGCCGTGGAAGAGCCTGGGATGGAGCGAGGAAACCCTGCTGGCCTTGCTGGAGAGACTCGAGTGCCCAGTGCTTGTGGTACGCTGACCCGGTTGGCTCTGAGACTCTGCGCCAGCACATTGGGCACAGGTTCGGCCAGTGGCTGCGCTGTCACACGCCACGTTCCATCTGCAGCGGTCCAGGGTCCTTTGCCCTCGGCAGCGACTACGGCACCCATATCTGGGCCGACGCTGACCTCGCCAGCCCGGGCGAACGCATCTGCGTCTTCGGCAACAACGGGTGCTTCGTTCTGGTGAGCGTCATTCGCAGCTCACCAGCAACGGCAGGTTCGTCCACGTCTGCGATTGGCAGGGAATCCTGTGCGCGTCTGTGAGACCCAGATTCTGGAGCAGGCAACCGAGATCAGTGGGGCACCACACCCACCGGCATCTTGGCAACCTCGCGCCGCCTGGAGGCTTTGCGAGATTGCCTCCGTGCGCTCTCGCATCTGCGGCTGGAGCTGCAGATGCGCGAACACCTTCCAATGAGACTTCTGTCACATACAGGCGACTGCTTGTCTGCTATACTCAAGTGAAGCAGTCTCGGATTGGGCAGAGGAGGTCGGCCTTCGAAACGAGCAGTATTCGTGCCAAACTTGGAGTGATCTTCATCAGTTTCCTGCTGCTGGTCAGTGCCTCGGTGGCAGCCACGAACGTCAGCGTCCAAACGCAGGCCGCTGATGCGCTTGTCATCAACCTGGCCGGCCGCCAGCGCATGTTGACCCAGCGCATGACCAAGGCTGTCCTGGGCATCGCAGCAGGCACGCCGGAGTACCAGGCGGAGCTGGCCGAGTCGGTCCAGCAGTTCGACGAGACGCTGGCAGCGCTGCTGGATGGCGGAACCGTTGTCTACGGCGACGAGCAGGTCACCCTACCAGCCACCTCGGACCGGCTCGTGCGCACTGAGTTGGACCAAGTGTCGTCTCTGTGGCAACAGTTCCGGCGGGATGCCGAGATTGTGCAGAGTACCGAACGCTCAAGCCCCGCATCGGTCCAGGCGGTGCTTGAGGTCGAGGCCATCTCGTTGGTGATTCTGGAAGAGATGGACGAGGTGGTACGGCTGTACGAGATGGCAGCAGAGCGACGGGTGGCGCGGCTGCGCGCCATACAGCTGCTCTTTTTCACCGGCGCCGTAGCTCTGGTAGTCGTGGGCTACCGCCTGACCCAGCGTACCATCGTTGAACCGGCGTCGGCTCTCGAGCTCGCCACGCAGCGCATCGCTGCGGGAGACCTGCAGACGCTGATTGAGGAGTGGCCTGGTGCCAGCGGCGAGCTGGCGGCTCTGGCTCGTGCCTTGGAGAACATGCGCCATCAGTTGCTTACCTCGCGAATCGATCTGCAGCGTTCGGCAGAGGACCTGCGGCAGCAACACGACGAGTTGGACCAGGCCTACCGCGAACTGCAGCAGGCACAGGCGGCGGTTCTGGAGAAGCAGCGTCTCGATCATGAGCTGGACCTGGCCCGTGACTTGCAGCAGAGCCTCCTGCCCAATAGCTGCCCCCTTCTGCCCGGGTTCCGGTGCGCGGCGCGCAGCCTGCCGGCGCGGCCGATAGGGGGCGATTTCTACGACATGATTCCGTTGGGCGATGGCAAGGTGGGCCTGGTCATGGCCGACGTGTCGGACAAAGGCATCGCCGCTGCCCTGTACATGGCCCTCACGCGCAGCGTGGTTCGCGTCGAGGCCAAGCGCAGCTCGTCGCCGCGCAAGGTGTTGCTGAGAGTAAACTCGGCCTTGAGGGAAATCGGTCAGTCAGACATGTTTGTGACCGCCTTCTACGGTGTGTACGATACCGCACGAGGCACCCTTCGTTACGCCCGCGCCGGTCACGATTTTCCAATTATCTCCAGACCTGGCGATGGCGAATGCCGCCTGTTAAAGACGAAAGGCACTATGCTGGGTATTATGGGAAAAATCGAGCTGCAGGAAGATGAGGTGCAGCTACGTCCCGGTGATTTGGTGGCCCTCTACAGCGACGGCATCACCGAAGCCCAGTCGCCTGCTGGGGAGTTTTTCGGCCTGGATCGTCTGTGTGAGACACTTCGGACGTCCGAGGGCCTGACGTCACAGGAATTGCTCGACCGCGTATTCGAACGCGTGGCCGAGTTCCAGGCCGACGCCGAGCAGCACGACGACATGACCCTGATGGTGCTGAAAATCGCAGCGTAGCGCTCTCAGGCTGAGGTCCCGGATGAAGTCTGCGGCCCGGGCATGGGCGGGGTGATCACCGCGGCTCAGGGGACGAATGGGCCGCGGCCACACCAATCCTGGGTTGCGTCAAGCGGTCCCCACGATGTAAACTTGGGGCAGTAGGTTGAAGCCGCGATGTGGGCACTCTGCCTGGATAGCTGCACCAAGTGGCCGTGCGTGCCCAGTAGTGTCCTCTATCAGGATACGCTCCCGAGGCGAGGCCGGACAATGGCTAGACCCACCTTCGTTGCCCGCGAAAACGTGCTGAATCAGTTGCAGGCCTTCCTCGATCGTGCCCTGGCCGGGCAGGGCCAGGTCTGTTTCGTGACTGGCGAAGCCGGATCAGGCAAGACAGCCCTGGTCGGCGAGTTCACACACCGAGCACAGCAGGCCCATCCCGACCTGCTCTTCGCTGTCGGTAGCTGCAACGCACAGACTGGCCTGGGCGATCCGTACCTGCCCTTCCGAGAGATACTGGACCTGCTGTTCGGCGATGTCCAGACCAAGCTGGCACAGAAAGCCATCAGCGACGAGAACGCAAACCGGCTCACCCGCTTCCTGGCCCACTCCGGTGAGATTCTGATCGAGGTAGCGCCGGACTTGGTGGGTGCGCTGGTGCCCGGCTCCAAGCTGGTTGCCGTGCTGGGCAAAGCACTGGCCAACCAGTTTGGCTGGACAGACCGTCTGGAGCGGTTTGTGCGCCGCAAGGAGTCCAGTCCGCCCGGTGGAGAAGCACCCATCGAGCAGACGCAAATCTTCCAGCAGTACACCAAGGCACTATCGGCTCTGGCTGCCCGTCAGCCCCTGCTGCTCGCTGTCGATGACCTGCAGTGGGCCGACACAGCCTCCATCAGCCTGTTGTTCCACCTGGGACGCCAGATCACAGAAGGCCGCATCCTGCTCATCGGCTGCTACCGGCCGGCTGACGTGGCCATTGGCCGCGCAGGCCAGCGGCACCCGCTGGAGAGCGTGGTGAACGAATTCACACGATACCTTGGCGACATATCGGTCGACCTCAATCGAGCGGCTGAGGAAGAGGGCCGCCGCTTTGTGGATGCCCTGCTGGACACAGAGCCCAACCGCCTGGGAGAGGCCTTCCGCAATGCGCTGTACCAGCACACGGGAGGTCACGCCCTGTTCACCATTGAGCTGCTCAGAGGAATGGAGGACAGCGGGGATCTTCGCAAGGATGAGGCGGGCCTCTGGGTCGAGGGGCCATCTCTGGACTGGAGCCGCCTGCCCACCAGGGTGGAGAGCGTGATCGATGAGCGTGTGGGGCGCTTGGATTCGGCACTGCGGCAGGCACTGACGGTCGGCAGTGTCGAGGGCATCGAGTTCACTGCCGAGGTGATTGCCCGGGTGCAGAACCTGGACTCGAAGGGGTTGGTGCGGCGCCTGAGCTCTGAAGCCGAGAAGATGCATCACCTCGTGCACGACCTGGGTATGCGGCGCGTGGGAACGCAGCGCTTGTCCCTTTACCGGTTCTGGCACAGCTTGTTCCAGACCTTCCTGTACGGCGGTCTGGACGAGGCTGAGCGGTCCTACCTCCACGAAGACGTTGGCAACGCCCTGGAGGCGTTGTATGGTGATCAGACAGACCAAATCGCGCTGCGGCTGGCCTGGCACTTTGAGCAGGCAGGGCTGGCTGACAAGGCGATCAACTACTTGTGCCAGGCGGGCCAGCAAGCCCTGGCACTCTACGCACCGCTTGAGGCCGTGCAGATCCTCACTCGCGGGCTGCAGATGGCCCAGCGCCTGGCTGTTCCGGTCCCGCCACAGCTTCTCCACGCTCGGGGGCAGGCCTACCAGATTGTGGGCGAGTTTGGTGCGGCGCAGGCGGACCTGGAGGCTGCTTTACAGGAGGCGCAGGCAATCACAGATACCCACATGGAGTGGCAGGTGCTACTTGATCTGGGGCAGCTGTGGGCATCCCGGGACTATGCGCGGGCCGGTGAGTATTTCCAGCGAGCCCTTGAGCGGGCTCAGGCTCTCGGTGATTCGGCGCCCGTGGCCCGCAGCCTCAACCGCGTGGGCAACTGGCAGATGAACATCGGGCAGCCAGCTGAGGCGCTGCGATACCATGGTGAAGCGCTGGAAACCTTCCGCCGTTTGGGCGACCAGCCTGGCCTGGCCGAGACGCTCGACTTGCTGGGCATGGCCAGCTATATGGTTGGCGATGTGCTCAAGAGCGATGCCTACTACCACCAGGCGCTGGACCTGTACCGAGAACTGAAGGATGCACAGGGGCTGGCTGCCGTCCTGGGGGCCCATACAACCAACTTGGACTATCTCACTGAAACGGTGCTCATCAATGGCGAACGCCAATCGCGGTGCGAGGTGGACGGCCTGGCTGCGCTCGATATGGCGCGTGACTTGGGCTGGCGTTCCGGCGAGGCCTTTGCCTTGTTCGGCTTGGGTGCCTGCCTGGTCCCGCGGGGCGAATACGCACGCGCCCTGGAGTATTCCCAGGACAGTCTGCGGTTGGCGTTGGAGATCGAGCATCACCAGTGGACTGTGGGGGCGCATACTGCGTTCGGTGCAATCTACATCGATCTGCTGGCTCCCGAGCAGGCGCTGCAGCATCTCGACAAGGCACAGGCGCTGGCAGAGGACATCGGTTCCCAGTTCTGGCTTTGGTCCACAGTCGCGATGCGCGCCAGGACGCACGTCCTGCAGGACGATCTGGAGGGCGCAGAAGCGATCCTCGGATCCTTGCTCGAGCCGGACACGCCCTTTGGGACCCTGGGGCACCGGCTGGCCTGGAGTGTGCGCGCTGAACTGGCACTGGCCATGGGCGATCCAGACCTGGCACTGATAATCTGCGATCAGTTGATCTCATCAGCCGCCAATCTGGCTGCAGGTCAGGCCATACCTGCGCTCTCCAGACTGCGTGGCCAGGCACTTCTCGCACTCGGCAGGATAGAGAAAGCCGAGGCGGAGCTGCAGGCCGCCCTCGCCGCAGCCCAGGCCGTCGACGCCCGACCCATGACCTGGCGAATCCACGCCGCGCTCGGCCAACTCTATCGCGCGGCAGACAAGCCCGAACAGGCCGAGCGCGAGCTCACGGCTGCGCGGCACATCGTCGAAGAGCTGGCCGCCCATATCCCGGACACCAGCCTGCGCGAGAACTTTATGTCGCGCGCCATCGCGACCTGGCAGTCCTAATCCCCCTCAGGCGCAGCTCCTACCCTTCGGCACGCTATACCAGCAAAGTCTGGTCCACTTTCTACCACGCCGCCAAGCCAGTTCCCACTGCACTTCTGAGCCCCTTTGTCATGCTGAGCGCAGTGAAGCATCCCCGCCCCCACAACCGACCGCGCGTCAGTGTGGTTGCAGGCCTCAACAGAGACGAACAGACGTCCAACTGCATGAGAATCCCGCTGCAATGGGACTTTAGTCACTGACGCGGCACCGCGCGCATGCTATACTGCTGTATAAATCGTTGCTGGAGGCGTAAGGTGATTATCATACGTGATGTGTTTGAGGCCAAGTACGGTAAGGGCGCTGAGCTGGTGGCGCTCGCCAAAGAGAGCAAGTCAGGGCTGGGATACGGGAAGCGTATACTCACAGATCTGAGCGGGCGATTCTTCACAGTTGTGGTGGAGACCGAAGCGGACAGCCTAGCGCACTACGAACAACTGCGGACGGAGTGGTTCAGCAGGCCAGATTTCGCGGACTGGTTCGCCCGGATGGAGCCATTGGTCAGATCCGGCCGCCGCGAATTCTACAACGTCGAGGACTGAGCGTCAGATTGTGAGGCCGCAGAGCTGCCGCACTTTGCGCGGCTACGGAATGTTGTAGGAACACAAGGAGGCAATACCATGCACGCAAGACTGATACTGATGAAGCTTGGACCAGGGATGAGAGAGACGGCGGAGCAATTGGCTGCTCGGCAAGCCGCTGCCCTCAAGCAGGAGAAGGGATATGTAGCGTCGACCTGGCTGGGCAACGACGACGAGGGCAAGTATGGGTCGTTGGTACTGTGGGACACCAGCGAAGATGCAGACGCTGCATTCGCCAAGCTGTTCCCTCCCATGCAGGAGCAGATCGAGGGTCTGATCAAGGCACCACCGATCAACGAGTTGTATGAGGTGTTCGAACTTCCCACTTAGCGACGAGCTGAGAGGCCATCGCAGCCCTGGCACCGCTGTGCTGTGTGCCTAGGGCCTCCAGTCAGAGGGGACGGGCCGCCCGCCGCCTATCCCAGTCGCAGGGATGGCGCTGGGGACGGCCTGTCCACCTGCTGGTTCCAGAACTGGCGCCAGCACCGGGATCGATTGGGCCGGTATGGGTGATCCGATAGGCATTAACAGTAGATGTGGATCCAACGGGTGATTGAACGGCGCCATCGGTTTCCCCAGGCAGGCTGCTGGGCTTCAGCAAGTGGACAACAATAGGAGGCACGAGACATGACAAAGTTCGAAATCAGTGTGGTGATCAACCGGTCGATCGAAGAGGTCTTTAAGTTTACCACGAATCCCGAGAATGATGCCAAGTGGCAGTCTGGGATCCTGGAATCTGGGTTTGTGGGCGAGGGACCGGCGGGCGTGGGAGTCCAGACACGAGAGGTTCGCAAGTTCCTGGGCCGTCGGATGGAATCGACCGCCGTGGTCACGGAGTACGAGCCGAATGTGAAGGTTGCCATGAAGAGCACATCCGGCCCTGTGCAGTACGAGGCGCGGTACGTGTACGAGCAGGTTGACGGCGGAACGAAGCTGACGATGATTGGTGAAGCGGATACGGCAGGCTTCTTCAAGCTCGCGGAGGGGCTGGTCATGCGCCAGTTTGAGAAAGAGATGCAGGCCGCGCTTGCGTCGCTGAAGGAAATCCTGGAAGGCGAGGCCTAGTCCGGGTCGAGTTGGTTCGCTGTGAAACGGTGGCGCGCTGAAGGGATTCACCACCGTCCTGCTCAATCACGTCAAGTCGTGGGCCGAGGAGATGGCCGAGCGGTCCTCCGCTGCCGGATGCTCGAAAGTCTGGCTCTCGCGCCTCCGATCGCTTCTACATGCTGCCAAGGAGCACGCCATGAGATGGTTCTACGAACTTGGATATCGTTTCTTCCGCATGCCCTGGGAAACCGGTCCGCGAAGAGAGTTGGTGGATCTGGTGCGGAGCGGCCGCATCGCTCCGGGCCGGGCCATCGACCTGGGCAGCGGCACGGGCAGCAATGCCATCTTCCTGGCACAGCACGGGTTTGATGTCACCGGCGTGGACTTTGCCAGGCCAGCAATACAGAAAGCCAAGCAGAGGGCGGCGGAAGCAGGCGTTACGGCAGAGTTCGTCGTGGATGACCTCACCGACCTGCGCGAGGTCGAGGGCCCATTTGACTTTATCGTTGACTCTGGGACGATGGACGACCTGGCGTCGAAGGATCGCGACCTCTACGTGCAGAACTTGCTTGCCCTGACCCGACCGGGCAGCCAGTACCTGCTGTGGACCTTTGAATGGCCCCCCCGCTGGTGGGAACGCCTCCTCATGCGGTTCTCCGTCGGCGGGTTAGCGCTGGAGCCCGGCGAGGCACAGCGCCGCTTCGGTCAGCATTTCGAGATCGAGCGCATCGCTGGCAGAAGCGAGGTGGACTACTCACAGTGGCCGCCAGGCTTTGCCGCCTACCTGATGACACGAAATCACGCATCCGGTTGACCCAAGGCACCACAGTGGCCAAGCGGTCATCAGCTGCGGGTGGTGGTCGACGGCGTTTCGCCTGTTGAGCCCAGACAGGAGGCGACAGGGTCAACCTGTCCAGCAGGGCTGGCACCGGCCCAGGTGACAGGGTGCTGGTCGTGGAAACGGGAGGTGGACGTCGGGCCCGCATCGACCTGAACACGGGACACATGAGCAGCATCGCGCAGAGAGCCTGGAGCCCAGCTCGAGGCCAATTACGGTGTCAGCTCAAAGGATGCCGTGGCCTTCTCCACTCCGTTGACCAGGATGGTGATGTGATGCTCGCCGGGATGGTGTTTGCGCGTTGACTGATCAGCGAACCCGGCTTTCCTGGACATGACATGAGTACCTGACGCAAAGGTGTCTTCTTTGATGGCAAACACCTTGCGCGACAACTGGCCCCGCTTCTTCACATAGTCGATCCCCAGTTCCAGACGGATCTTGCGCGGCTCCTCGCCATCGACACG
>JBFEPU010000063.1:0-11569 GCA_041549915.1 Anaerolineae bacterium
ATCATTGACACGACCAACTTGACTGTGGACCAAGTGATGCAGCGTATCAAGCAAATCGTCAAGCAAAGGAGTAGCGCCAGGAGCTTCAAGCGTCGGTTCCTGGTGAATCTGATGAGAGGCCTGCTGCGCCTGTTCTCCCACTGGGAGGTGCACGGCCGCGAGAATCTCCCGCAAGGAGGTCCCCTGCTCGTTGTCTTCAACCATATGGCACATTTCGATGGGCCGCTGGCTATGGCCAGCCTTCCCTGGGAAATGGAGGCCATTGGCCTCTCCGATCTGTGGAACGTGCCCATCACCGGGCAGTTGCTGCGCCTGTATGGTGCTATCATGGTGCACCGCGACGAGTACGATCGCGAGGTGCTCCGCCAGGCGCTTCAAGTACTGGCTGAAGGCAAGGTTCTGGGGCTGGCCCCGGAGGCCCGTATGAGCCCATCCCACACGCTGGAGCGTGGCCGGAAGGGTGCTGCCTACCTGGCTCTGAAAAGCGGCGCGCCGATTCTGCCCATCGGGTTGATCGGTACGGAGACCGTCTACACCTCGCTGGCCCGCCTGCGGCGCCCGCACCTGACGGCAAACATCGGCCCAGTGTTTCGTCTACAGGGACCGCTGGCACGCGGCGCTGCGCGTGGTCCCCAGCTGGACGCAGGCAGGGATGAGATCATGCGTCGCATCGCAGCGCTGCTGCCGGAGAAATACCACGGCGTGTATGCTCGAAAGGGTTAGGACAATTGTTCCGTCGGCTCGCTGACTTTGTGCTGGGTATCGTCGCCAGGATCCTGTTCCGGCTGGACTTGGTGGACGTCGACAACGTCCCGGAGCAGGGGCCGTTTATCGCTACGATGAACCACATCTATTTCGCCGACCCGGTTTTGGTTGGTGTGCTCACCCGGCGCCTGGTCATCATCATGTCCAAGATCGAGAACTACAGGAACCCGCTTTTTCGTCCCATATTGCATCTCTATGGCACCTTCCCGGTGCGGCGCGGCGAGCTGGACATGAGCGCGATCCGGACCTCGCTGTCCGTTCTACAGCAAGGGCTCGGTCTGCTGATGGCACCAGAGGGGACGCGCAGCCGGACCAGAACGCTGCAGACAGGACTTACAGGCGTGGCCTGGCTCGCTCTACGCAGCGGCGCGCCCATTGTGCCGGTCGCGCTCAGCGGCCAGGAGCATCTGGGACGCAACCTGCTGCGCCTGCGCCGCACTCCACTTCGGGTGGTGTACGGTCAACCCTTCTATCTCCGGCCAGAGGAGGGCATCCCACCTCGCGAGCAGCTTGTGCCGATGACGACGGAACTCATGTACCGTTTGGCTGCGCTGCTGCCTCCCGAGTATCGCGGCGTGTATAGCGACCTGGGGAATGCGACCACACAGTATAGTGTCCCCTATCAACCCGAACAAGGATAGCATGCGGTGAAGCCCCTGCGCGGCGGTGTGGTCGCTGAAGTGAGGCCGGGCAGTCTGGCGGAAGCAGCCGGCTTGCGAGCAGGTGACAGGATCGTTTCCATCAATGGGCACCTCCTGCGTGACGTGATTGACTACCGCTTCTATGCAGCGGAGGAAGAGCTGGAGATCGTTGCCGTGCGGGATGCCGGGGAGCCTGTCCGGTTCCACGTGGTGCGCCACTTTGATCAAGACCTGGGCCTTGAGTTCACCACGCCCACTTTCGACGGCATCCGCCGCTGCGGCAACCGGTGTGACTTTTGCTTCATCTACCAGATGCCGCCGGGCTTGCGCGCAAGTCTCTACGTAAGGGACGACGACTATCGCTATTCCTTCCTCTTTGGGAACTTTATCACTCTCACCAACTTGCAGGAGGAAGATTGGGGGCGCATCGGAGAGCAGCGGCTCACCCCGCTTTACGTCTCTGTGCACGCAACGGATCCGGACCTGAGGGCCAAGATCCTTGGTGTGCCGCAGATTCCTGATGTCGTGACACAACTCCGCCGGCTGGGCGCCCTTGGCATCGACGTTCATACGCAGATTGTCCTGACCCCTGGGCTCAACGATGGTCCGGCTCTGGAGCAAACCGTGCAAGACTTGGCGGCTCTTCACCCCACGGTGGTGTCCATCGCCGTGGTACCGGTCGGCATCACCCGTTATCAGTCCTGTGGCCTGCGGCCTCTGATTGCGAAGGAAGCAGCAAGCGTGGTGGCCCGAATCGAGCCGCTTCAGCGCAGGTATCGACGGCGGCCGGGCATCGGGCTGGTCTACTGCTCAGATGAGTTCTACCTCATGGCCGGCCTGCACCTGCTTTCGACTGAAGCCTATGACGGCTTTCCACAGCTGTCGAACGGCGTTGGCCTGACGCGCCAGCTGCTGGATGACTGGGGCCAGGCGAAGCAACCAGGCCGTCAAGGTCGAGGGCTGTGTCACCGCGCAACCCTCGTCTGTGGCACGCTCATCGCGCCTACCATGCGAGTCCTGGCAGCGGAGTTGACTGAATGGACTGGCACTGCCGTCGCAGTTGAGGCTGTGCCCAACGATTTCTTTGGCTCCACGGTCACGGTTTCGGGTCTGCTGGTGGGAGAGGATGTGGTGAGCGCACTACAGGGGAAAGACCTTGGGGACTGGTTGATCCTGCCAACGGCGATGTTCAATGACACGGGTCAGTTGACGCTGGACGGCTACGGACTGAAGGACATCGAGGAGCGGCTGGGCACTCGCATAGCATTGGCAGATCGGATGAGCCAGGTACTGAGTCTGCTTCGTGGACATCTGGACATCCGCTGCACAGGGCGACAGGATTGACAGCGTTCTGGCAGCGCAGTAGAATGGAGCAACAGCCCAAGTAGCACGATAGAACCACAAGGTGGTGGGAGGTGCTCGATGTCCAGGATAACCGTACTGGGAGGCTGTGGAGCGATTGGCTCTGTGGCCGTGCGAACGCTCGCTGCCAGGGACGACTTTTCTGAGGTTGTAATCGCCGAGAAGAGAACCGAGCTCGCCTGCCAGTTGGCTGAGCAGCTCGATCCCTCCAGGATCTCTGTAGTCGACGTAGATGCCGATGAGCCTGAGAGCATAAAGCAGGCCGTCGCCGGGTCATCGGTCGTGCTCAACTGCATCGGGCCTTTCTACAAACACGGTTCCGCGATCCTGCAGGCGGTGATTGAGGCTCGGATCAACTACGTTGACGTCTGCGATGACCTGGATGCTACCGTGAAAGAACTGGCGCTGGACAGACCAGCGCGGGAAGCTGGCGTTTCCGCTTTGATTGGGATGGGGAACTCGCCAGGCCTGGCCAACCTGTTGGTGCGGTTTTGTGCCGACTATGTGCTATCGCAGGTGGACGCGGTCGACATCTACCACATTCATGGGGGCGAACCGGTAGAGGGGGCGGCAGTAATCGAGCATCGCTTCCATGCCATGGAGACCGAGATTCCTGTGTTTCTCGATGGTCGATTCAGCAACGTCAAGATGCTTGAAGAGAGTGGTCAAGCTCTAGTCGAGGAGACAGAGTTCAAGGATATCGGCACCTATCCGGTGTATCCCTACCCGCACGCGGAGACGATCACCCTACCCCGGTACCTGACCGGTGTGCGGCGGGTTACCAACCTTGGCTGTGTGCTCCCCGTTCCCTACTTTCAGCTGACAATGGAGCTGATTCGTCTGGGGTTCGGCAGCGCGGAGCCCCTGGTGGTGAAGGGCCGTGAAGTGATCCCACGCGACTTTGCCGTGTCCTTTCTCCTCGCCCAGCGCGAAAGGCTTCTGAGCGAAGGCCGTATAGCGGGACCACTCGGCTGTCTCAAGGTGAAGGTGCAGGGGAGACAAAACGGCGAACCGCACGCTTGCGTCTTCTCCATGTCATCTCGAAGCGGGGGGGTTGGTGTGGGAACCGGCATCCCGGCGGCCCTCGGCGCTGTCCTGATGACCCAGGGGCGGATCACCAGAAAGGGGGTGTTTCCGCCGGAGGAGGCTGTGGAACCGCTGGAGATGCTGAGACTGGCCGATGAGGTCGTTCAGAGCTTTGGTATGGGCGGCCGTCTTCCCATCACAGTCGAGGACATTGACCGGCATGGCAATAGCAGGGAAGGTGAACTGAAGCGGTGAGCGAATACGGGACCAGCAGACTTGGTCGGGCCGGCGCCCCACAACAGGCTGAATCTGCTGTACTTTGACTGCTACCTTCGACGCATCGCCAGCTCTTTGAACGGCGTTCGTGAATCAGTGCTCTGGCAGGCCAGAAGTTGCCATCTCGTGAGTGCGTAGTCCTTCGCACCAGGCACATCACTCATGCAATAGGAGGGTTCCCGGTGAACCGAAAAGCTCTGCATAAGATAAGCTACGGCCTGTATGTGGTTACTTCCGTCAAGGACGGCAAGTTCAGTGGGCAGATCGCCAACACCGTCATGCAGACGACCTCTGAACCACCTATGATCGCCGCCTGCTTGAACAAGGCGAACCTGACCCACGAATTTGTCGAGGCCAGCAAGGTCTTGGCCGTCTCCGTTCTATCCGTCGATACCCCGATGCAGTTCATCGGGCGCTTTGGGTTCAAGTCCGGTCGGGACATAGACAAGTTCGAGGGCGTCAATTTCAAGATTGGTGTGACTGGCGCCCCCATCGTCTTGGACTATGCTGTGGCCTACATAGAGGCGGAGATCCTGGCCAGCATAGGTCCTGGCACCCACACCCTCTTCACCGGACCAGTGGTGAGCGCCGAGATTCTCGATGACCAAACGGAGCCCATGACCTACGCGTACTACCACCAGGTGAAGAAAGGCAAGGCGCCCAAGACCGCACCGACTTACATTCCGGAAGAACCTGAGAAGGGGATGCCTGAGGCCAAAGCCAAACCAGGACAGAAGTGGGTGTGCACGGTTTGCGACTACGTGTACGATCCAGCGGTCGGCGATCCGGATGGTGGCATCGAACCAGGGACACCGTTTGAGGATATCCCCGACGACTGGGTCTGTCCGGTCTGTGGGGCTGGCAAGGAGGCCTTTGAGCCGGTGAACGACTAGGCGCCGTTGGAGCGGATGGCCGTGGCGGCTGCGGCCGTCCGCGGATCGGCTGAACGGGGGCACGCCTCACGGTGAATGCCCCGCGGGCTACGGAGGGTTCTGGAGTCCGCAAGAATAGCAAGCAAGGAGGTGGAGCACTATGTGAACCATTGGATATGATGTCGTTGATGGGGGGACAGCGCACGGACTGCGCCAGCCCACGGCGCAGTTGACGAGGTGGAGGTTCCCTGCTGTAGGGCAGGGCGAACCCGCATCGTTCATGCGGGTGAAATCGAGAGATCAGCGGATGCCTCCGGGGAGTGCCACATCCCCTTCTCCCCTCCAAAGTGAAGCACCCACTCAAAGCCGGCGGGTGACCGTCGGGACAAAAGGGGTGCAGTGGCAAGCGCCGGCGTAGGCTGGCAGCCAGCTTCCAGGGTCTGGCCCCGCGATACTGCTCGCTGAGCAGTGCTGCCTATTCCCAGTCTTCGGCCAGAGTCTCCAGGGTGTCATCGCATGTTGCCGGCGAGTCGCTCAAGAATCTCAAGTGGAGGCAAGCATGTGCGGCATTGTGGGCTATGTTGGTCCCCGCGACGCAGCGTCCATTGTCCTCGCGGGCCTGCATCGCTTGGAGTATCGTGGCTACGACTCTTCTGGTCTCGCGAACCTGGAGGATGGACAGCTCATCTTGCGGCGTAGCATTGGCAAGATTGACAACCTGTCCTCTCTCCTTGCCCGCCAGCCCATCCATGGACATGTGGGAATCGGGCACACGCGCTGGGCCACGCATGGCGGTGTGACGGAGGCCAATGCCCATCCTCACACCGATTGCAGCGGAGGAATCGTTGTCATTCACAATGGCATCGTAGAGAACTACCGCGATGTCAAGGCGGAGCTCCTGTCGGAAGGGCATGTGTTTCGGTCTCAAACCGACACTGAGGTCATCGTGCATGTCGTTGAAAAGTATCGTCACCAGACAGGTGATCTTGTCGAAGCGGTTTGTGCAGCCCTAGAAAAGCTGCGGGGCTCGAGCGCTGTGGTGATCCTTGGCGCCCTGGATCCCGGACAGTTGGTGGCCGCCAGGCTGGGGAACGCGGGCGGCGTCGTCGTAGGCTATGGCGAGGGTGAGATGTTCTTGGCCTCCGACATGCCTGCGATTGTGGAGCATACACGGAGAGTGAGCTTTCTGGAAGACAGGGAACTTGCAGTGGTGACCGATCGGGGAGCACGCTTCTGCACGCTGGCTGCCGAACCAGTGCAGAAGAGCATACACACGATTCAATGGGATCCGGTAGCCATCGCCAAGGACGGGTACAAGCACTTCATGCTGAAGGAGATTGAGGAGCAGGCGCGCTCGGTGACCAACGTCATCCGTGATCGCCTGGATCTGGATGGAGCAAAGGTCCGACTTGGAGGCCTGCAGTCCTTCTCCACCGACCAGATTCGCGCCATCCAGCGCATCTATGCCGTTGCCTGCGGAACGGCCTGGCATGCAGCGCTGCTGGCCAAGTTCCAGATTGAGAGGCTGGCGCAGATACCGGTCGAAGTGGATTATGCTTCCGAATTCCGCTACCGCGACCCGTTGCTCCATCCAGAAGAGGATGTGCTATTGGTGATCAGCCAGTCAGGGGAGACTGTCGACACACTGGCCGCAATGGAAGAGGCGCGGCACAAAGGGCTGCGCTGCATCAGCATCGTGAATGTGGCGGTCAGCCAGGCAGCACGTCTTGCTGACGGGGTCATCCACCTCAATGCCGGGCCGGAGATCGGTGTGGCATCCACAAAAGCCTTCACCTCGATGCTGGTGGCTATCTACTTGCTGGGTCTGTACCTGGGCCAGGAACGGGGTGTCTTGTCCACGTCTGACATGGAGCAATTGCTCCAGGATCTCGTCGAGTTGCCCGGCCTCGTTGGGAGAGTGCTGGCTCAAGGCGGTACTTATCAAACGCTGGCGCAGCGATACTTCAAGTATCGAGACTTCCTGTTCCTGGGCCGTGGTGTCAACTACCCGATCGCCCTGGAAGGGGCCCTGAAACTGAAAGAGATCTCTTACATCCACGCGGAAGGCTATCCGGCTGGCGAGATGAAACACGGGCCCATCGCCTTGATTGACGAAAACATGCCCGTTGTGGCGATTGCCGTGCAGGACGACGTGCGCGATAAGATGCTGAGCAACATCGAGCAAGTACGGGCCCGCGGTGGCACCGTGATCGCAGTAGCCACAGAGGGCGACCAGGAGGTTGCAGAGAAAGCCAACCACGCCGTATTCGTGCCCGCAGCATCTCCGCTGCTCACTCCGGTGCTGACAACGATTCCTTTGCAGCTCTTCGCCTACCACGTCGCGGTCCGGCTCGGCTGCGATGTGGATCAGCCGCGCAACCTCGCCAAATCGGTCACAGTAGAGTAGGTCGAGTCGTTGAGACGCGAAGGGTTTTGCAGACCCTTCGCGTCTGGTCATATAATGGGCCCATGAGAATCGCCTTCGTTGGCCCATTTGCCCTGCAACCAAAGCGCACGATGGCCGTGCGTGCGCTGCCCTTGGCCAAGGCGTTGGCAGCGCACGGTCACGAGGTGCTTGTCCTCCTGCCGCCCTGGGATCATCCACAGGATGCTGGGCGCGAGTGGGTGGAGGAGGGCGTGCGCGTTCGCAATGTGCGCCTGCCACCCAAGCTTCCGCTGGCGCATCATATCCTGGTCACCTGGCGCTTGCTGCGCTTGGCTGTGCAGCACAGGCCTGACGTGATCCATTGTTTCAAACCCAAGTCGTATGCCGGCCTGACGGCGTGGGCGGTGTGGCAGCTCAGACGGATGGGATGGATCCAAACCCGACTCTTGGTCGATGCCGATGATTGGGAGGGCGCTGGTGGCTGGAACGAGCTGGAGCCCTACTCGTGGATACAGAAGCACTTCTTCGCTTGGCAGGAACGCTGGGGCCTGACGCACTGCGATGCACTGACAGTGGCGAGCCGCGCTCTGGAGACGATCGCTTGGAGCTTGGGCGTTGCCCCACCCAAAGTATTCTACCTGCCGAATGGCTGGTGGCCAGCCCAACACGTGCCAGATGCAAGAGCTGTCGCTGAGCTCCGTCAGCAGCTCAAGTTGGATGATGCCCCGGTGGCCCTGCTCTACACCCGTTTTTTCGAGTATCGCGTTGAAAGGGCATTGGCGATTGTAGAGGGGGTGTTGACAGAGGTGCCGGAGGCACGCTGGGTCATCGCGGGCAAGGGGCTCTTTGGCGAGGAAGAGCAGTTCCTGGCCATGGCGCGGGTGCGCGGCATTGCGGAGCGCATTATATATGCCGGCTGGGTCCCTCCCGAACAATTACAGAGCTACTTTGCCTTGGCCCGAGTGGCCATCTATCCCTTTGACGATACACTGCTCAACCGCTGCAAGTGTGCGGTGAAACTGATCGACTTGTTGGCTGCCGGTGTGCCGGTTGTGGCGGATCAAGTCGGGCAGAACGGAGAATACATCCAGGACGGTGTATCTGGACTGCTTGTCACCCCTGGCGACATGGAGGCCTTTGTGGGCGCCGCAGTTCGGCTACTGCGTGAGCCAGCCTTGGCGGAGCGGTTGGGGAGAGGTGCCCGTGGGCGTATCCAGGAGCACTTTGCCTGGGCGAAGTTGGCGAAAGCGGCCGAGGGTGCTTATCGTCAGTAGAATCAGGGTCGGAGCCTGGCATCGCTGCGAAGGTGGAACAGTCTACTCTAGATATGCAGATGGCAGAACACCGTGTTGGCGGGGCCTGTCGTGGTGCTACGGTGGCGCTTGTGACACCCCCAAGCCCTTATGCTCATGAGTGTCACAGGCCGTCTGTCCGTCAAAGCGGCGTCGTGCCTGCCGGGCATCCTCGTGTGAGTGCCTGACTATGAAGCCTACATTCCGGGAATCCATTGTGCTGCGCGTCCTGATCTGGCTGTGGCACTGGCTGCCGCCCATGCTGCTGATGGCTGCCATCTTCTATCTCTCGCACCAGCCGGACTTGCCGCAGGCCCCTGATCCCCTGTTAGATGTGCTCCTGAAGAAGCTGGGCCATGCCGCCGGGTACGCTGTGCTGTTCTTGCTCTTGGTACGTGCTTGGCGCCAGAGTCGGACTGGAGACCACGCTCTCGACTCGTCGCTGCTCACCACGTCAGCTTATGCGGTCAGCGACGAATTGCATCAAGCATTTGTGCCCGGGCGGAGGGCCAACTGGTACGATATCCTGATTGACGCCAGCATCGCCTTGTTGTTATGGCGCCTCTTGCGAGGGGGACGGCTGAGTTGGCTCTTCCGCCGCGAAGACCAAGATCTCGCCGAATAGCCGTTCTTGCCGCACCTGTACTCCACCGCCCTTGATCAACTCCAGCAGGGCCAGGAAAGTGACGATGATCTCAGTGCGGGATGTCGCATTGCGGAGCATTCGCGTGAAACTGAACGAAGCCTCTTGAGCGAGCCGCGTTTCGAGATCTCGAATCTTGTCGACAATGGAAATCGTGACCGGTGCTACGACCAGGCCGGCGGGTTCCGAGGGTGGCCGCTCGGCGAGTGCTTCGCGCACGGCAGCAAGAAGGTCGTCGAGGCTGACGTCCGTCAAATCGAGCTCTCTCTCCACCTCAGGGACGGGAGCAATGCGTACATAGGCGCGCAGACCATCCTCCTCTCTTTGCCCCAGTTGTCGCGCCAGCTCCTTGAACTTTTTGTACTCCCGAAGTTGGCGGGCCAGTTCTTCTCCGAGATCTTCTTCCACCTCGGGTTCGGAAACCGGGGGCGCGGGTAGAAGCGCACGCGACTTGATGAGAAGTAGTTTCGCCGCCACCACCAGGAACTCGGCCAGATGTTCCGCTCTAATGCGCTCGATATGCTGAATGTACTCGAGGTATTGGTCGGTCACCGCTGCCAGTGAGACCTTGGTGATGTCCAGCTCCCGCTGCTCGATCAGATGCAGCAGCAGATCCAGCGGTCCCTCAAAGACGTCCAGCGTGACACAATAGGGTTGCACTTCCTCGGGCATGTGATCTGTCAGTGTGTGAGCCTTCATGTACATCCAGCCTTGGACTTGCGCCATCCCTGACCGTGGGGTATGATCCTTTGGCCACAGATCGGGAGAGCAGTCTGCGGAGCGAATTATACAGCAAAGAGCCAACTTCGTCGATGTAACGGAGCCTGTCACCTAGACAGGTGGGGGCTCCAATAGCCAATTCCTTCTTGGGGGGCAGCCGCATGAGCCAATTGTACGACGAGATCCATCAACAGCCTCAGGTCATAGCACGACTCATCGACGAGGAAAGCAGTGCCATCGCCGGTGTCTCGGATGAGCTGCGTCAGCGGCCGATTCGGTACGCCCTCATCGCAGCCAGAGGCACCTCCGACAATGCAGCGGTTTACGGCAAGTACCTTTTTGCCAGCGTTCTTCGCTTGCCGGTGGCGCTGGCTGCGCCTTCCCTCTATACCATCTACCACACGCCACCTCGCACAGGCGAGGATGCGCTGGTTGTCGGCATCTCCCAGTCCGGTGAGTCTCCCGACATTGTAGCCGTCGTGGATGAGGGTCGGTCGCAGGGAGCTACAACCTTGGCGATTACCAACGAACTCGGTTCTCCCCTTGCCCGGGCGGCTGAGTTTGCCATCCCCTGCCATGCCGGAGAGGAGATCAGCGTAGCGGCTAGCAAGACGTACACAGCGCAACTGACTGCGTTGGCCTTGCTGGCGGCTCACTGGAGCGC
Organism: Anaerolineae bacterium; assembly: GCA_041549915.1. GTDB lineage: Bacteria > Chloroflexota > Anaerolineae > UBA2200 > UBA2200 > JBFEPU01. Next base: position 10,648 of record JBFEPU010000063.1, read on the forward strand.
GGAGGAAGAGAGACAGCTCCAAGTTCAGCTCTTGCCAGGTGCTGTTGAGCAGACCCTGATGTTGGGCGGAGCGGTCCGCGAATGCAGTGCCCGCTACCGTTACATGGATACCTGCCTGGTGCTCGGGCGCGGTTACAACTACGCCACAGCCTTTGAGATTGCCTTGAAGATGAAGGAGTTGAGCTACGTCCTAATTGAGGCGTATTCTTCAGCGGACTTTAAACACGGGCCCATCGCTGTGGTCGAGCAAGGCTTTCCAGTGATTCTGGTGGCACCCTCAGGTGAGGTTTATGATGACATGTGCACCCTGGGAAGAGAGCTGGTGGAAAAAGGAGCGGAATTGATCGCCATATCGGATCGCAGGGAAGCTTTGGACATGGCGATCACCGCACTCGAGTTGCCGGCCACCGTTCCTGAATGGCTCTCCCCTGTGGTGTGTGTGATCCCCGGACAATTGCTGGCTCACGATCTGACCGTAGCCAAGGGCTACGATCCGGATCATCCGCGCGGGCTGCGCAAGGTGACACTCACCCGCTGATTGGTGAATACTGTCTCCGTTTGAGGCCGTTCCGGATACAGAGGCCGCCAAGAAACCACTCTGCGGAAGGCCTCGGGAGCGTGCGAGAACTTTCGCCCGGTGGCATTCCCTACCTGGATTGGGGTGGGCAAGGCCCGTTGCTGCACCTTGCTCACCCCAACGGCTTCCCTCCGGGGAACCTGGGGCAGCGCTGCAACACCGTTGTCGGGTTCCTGGAACCTGTCGGTAGCCGACTGTTCGCAGTGTACCGCCTGGATATCGCGGTCGTGCGACGGGATGCTGCTGATTCCCTTCGCCCCACAACGGGGCTCGACCAGGAACACTTTGCCCTGGTCGGACAACTGTAGAAGGTGGTGGAAGCGGCTACCGACAGCACGAACGGTG
>JBFEPU010000064.1:0-11378 GCA_041549915.1 Anaerolineae bacterium
CGAGCAGTCTTCACCAATCGTTTGCAGTCCGGATATGAGGCCCTCGGCCGATATGTCTTTCTTCTTGCAGGCGGCAGCGAATTGCTGCGACTCACCATGACAGTCGCCTCACCCTTCAGCAACATCTCCACCACAGTCCATCTCCCTGACCTGACACTGTCAGAAGCGAAGCAGCTGATAGGATATGGCTTCGCTGGCACGCCGCTACAGGTCGCTGGGGTTCACGACCTTGCTGAGGCAATCTATGAACAAACGCACGGACACCCTTACCTGACCCAGCGCATGGCAGCCTGCATTGCTGAATTCGCCGAGGCACAGCAAAGCCCACCTGAGCTCTCCTGGGTCCTGAAAGCCCGTGATGAGATACTGAACAACGATGGCAACATCCGCCACGTGCGCAATGCTCTGCACGACCCTGCCCTATTGGATACCGTCTTTCGGATTCTCCGGGAACCCACGCCTTTTGGCTACTTGAGCCTTCGCCAAGAGAAGCTGCACTTGCTGGGCATCATCCGCGAGGAAGATGGCATGGCTGTGCCCAGGAACGCCATGTATGCCCAGGTGGCGCGCCAACTGGCTCAACAAGCTGGTATCGATCGCGCTGCGGTTCCAACACACAGTAGGGCCCCGAATGTCTCAGTGAAGCTGTTGACTTCTATCGTCCCCACTGCCTTCTGCCACAACCTGTCCGCAAAGGACTTTCCGCTGATCGAACTCAGCCTAGACAACAGCGCAAAAGAAAACAAGATCGCGCAGGTCTACGTCACGGCCAGCATAGAAGGGTTCAGCGACGCAGCGGTATCCAGCGTGGCCATACCGCCAGGAGAACGAAGGGAAGTGGTGCTCCTGCCTGTGCTGCAACTTGGGCCTGCGATGACGTTATCTGAGATTCGCCCAGCCACAGTGCGCATAACGGTGCGACAGTTCGGGCATGGCAGTGAGCTGTTGCTGTACGATCAGACGCACCCGATCAAGCTTCATGCCTACGACACTGCCCTCTTGGGCATCCGCGGCCCTGACGGAGATGTCGTCGATCTGACCGACCACCTCTGCGCCTTTGTCACACCGCACGCGCCCGAGATCGAGGATCTGCTGCGCAGAGCGGTGGAATACCATCCCGACCGCCATATCGTTGGTTATCAAGTGGCCGGGAGCGTGGAAGAGGCGCGCCATGTTGTGCGCAAGCAAGTGCAAGCTATCTATAGCGCATTGAAGCACGACGCGGGGTTGGCGTATGTCAACTCGCCACTCAACTTTGGAAAACAGGAAGGGCAGATCACGCAGCGGGTGAGGCTACCCGTGACCAGTCTGCACGAACACGGGAGCCGGGCAAACTGCATAGACGGCACGGTGCTCTACGCCAGCCTACTGGAGCTGGCCAGCCTCGAACCGCTCATTGTCCTTGTGCCGGGGCACGCCTTCGTCGGTTGGCGCATCTGGCGCGGCCTCGAGGACTTTGACTTTTTGGAGACCACCATGACCGGTGCCGAAGACTTTGAGGCCGCACTGCGAACGGGCACCCAACAGTATAGAGAAGCTCGCGACAACGGGTACTTCAGCCGAGAGCTATTCGATCCCACTGGATTTGCGCGCTTGATTGACGTCGCTGTCTGTCGGGCGAAGCGGATCTACCCGCTCATGTAGCGAACAGATGTGAACCAAGGCCGCCAGCAAGTCCAGCGACCATTGTGCCTAAGATGATGTGGCGGCCGAACCCTGGGCCTGCCAGCGAACGAAGGAGAAGCAAGGCGTGTGCAAGCGAGCTTGCGCCGCTGCTGGATGTGATCAGCTCTGGTCGCGAGAACTATGGTAGAGAGCGCATGTCAGCGGCACGCCCGAAGCCGGTCAAGCGTACCAGGAGCCCTTCTTCGTCGGAGGGCGTCTTCACAGCGTTGATCAGATCCTGACGGCTGGTCATCGCAGCAGCGCGGTTCACAAAGTCCCGCAGTGAGACGCTGCCCCTTCTCAATTCGCTCACCTCTATCCCAATGGGGCTAACTGAAGTTGGCTCGTCGGCGTACGTGCCATAGAAGGCAAAATAGGCTTGGTTCAGCTTGCGGATGCTATAGCCGTTTGACACTAGTAGCTGCCTACGCTCTTCCATCAAACTCTCAGCTTGTTCAATCTCTCCGTTTGCCAGCAGTTCGTCAACAGCCAGTCTCAGCTCTCGCATTGTGCGGTTAAAGTCAATCCCCGTTCCAGAGCTGCTCCCTCCACTGCTCGGCGCTCCGTACTGTGGATAGTAGGCTGCCATCACGAGCTCCGCGATCTCTCCACTCACGATGCCAGCCACCGTCTCGTTTATGGTGGCAATCTCGTAGTTGCGCGCTATTCCTATTGAATCTAGCAGGTACATGAACCCCAGAGGCGTGAAAGCCAGATACTGGTGCAGCCACTCCTCGGTTGCAGTGGCAATGGTCCACGGCAGCGAAACGTCACCGGCGACGAAGGTTGGGTACGTACCACCGAAGCCACCGAGTTCCGTCACCAGCGAAGAAACCCCCAGTTTGTCCACGCTCGCTTCGATGTCTTCGAACTGATCCTGGTCGAGCTCCTGAACGAGCATGATCTCCCGGATGCTTTCTATCCGTTCCCTCGGTGAAACAATCAACACATTGGGCGGTCGATCCAGTCTGAAGTTGACCGGCGGGAAGCTGACCCCCACTTGAAGGAGCCGATCCACCGGGTTGAAGATGCCCTGCCTGTTCAGAGTGTCCCGTATCTGCCAGGCAAGGATGCGACGAACAGAGTCCGTGAGAGCGTCCCTGCGTGTTTGCAGGTTTTCGAGTTCTGTCAGCTTGACGGCCAGACCCCCCTCGAGAACGCCAGCAGCGATGGCGTCCGCCTCCCACCAGGCCGTCCTAGCCTGGTCAACCAGGGAGAAGTACTCCACCACCAGCTCGCTAGCTCCAGAACTGTCGGCTCCACGCTCGTCTGGCCGACCAGCCGGTTCAGGTCGGCCCAGTAACTGGCTCAACTGCCAGCGCAGAATGCTGAACCGATACGGTTCGGCGATGGAGCCGAGGGCATCGTCAAGGCTGGGTGTCCGCCGACAGCCGATGCGCGGCACACCGACAAGCAACAGGGCCAGTATCACGCCGATCCGTATCCACTTGCCTCGCCTGCTCAATCTGCCTCCGTACACACGTCTACCTTCGATCACTCGGCGGAGACGTGCGGTTTGTTGTTATCCCTGAAATCATGTATACTAGAGTTGTGCACGTCGGGGCGTAGCGCAGCCTGGTAGCGCACAGCGATCGGGACGCTGGGGTCGGAGGTTCAAATCCTCTCGCCCCGACAGCAGAACGGCTGATCACGGTTGAGCGGTGATCAGCCGTTTCACTTATGGGCCTGGCCCTCCCCTTCCTCAAGTGCTCACGGGCCTCCGGCCAGCGCCTGCTTTGGGTCGGTGACAGCACCGCCTTGCCGCTGACGGAAGTGCTCCTCCCAGCGCGCCACTGCCTCCCGAAGTGCGCTTTCGGCATCCACACCGAGGCCACTGGCCACGGTCGAAAGGCCCAACAACAAGTCGCCAAACTGAGTCTCCCGAGCGTCCGCAGTCTCCGCCTCACGGAATTCCCGCCACTGTGCCTCAAGTTGCCGCCACATGCTGTCTGCGTCCGGCCAATCGAAACCCCGTCGTGTTGCGCGACGCTGCAGGGCTTGCGCCCGCGCCAGCGCCGGCAGAGAGAGTGGCACCGCGGGCGGACTTCCCGGCACTTCATCCTGGCCCGCCTCCTCGTCCTTTATCTGCTCCCAGTTAGCCAGCACCTCTTCTGCACCGGAGACACGCACGTCGCCGAACACGTGGGGATGCCGACGGATCAACTTGGTCACAATATGCGAAACAATGTCGGCCATCTGGAATTCCCCTTGCTCGATAGCGATCTGGGTGTGCAGCAGAATCTGCAACAGGAGGTCGCCAAGCTCTTCTTTCAGAGAGGAAGTGTCGTCGCTGTCGAGGGCCTGCAGCACCTCGTACGCCTCCTCCAATAGAAACGGACGCAGAGAGCGATGGGTCTGTTCCCGATCCCACGGACAACCTTCAGGGGCCCGTAGGTGAGCAACGATCTCCTGGAATGCCTGCAGCGACCCTGCTTCCGACAGTGGAGGTACATGCAACGAAGTCAGATGATCAATCTGCGGGGAGCGATCCAGCTCGTAGAGGGAAATGGCGCGAACGGTTTCGTCTTCCGTCCCTGCGGCGCCGATCAAGGTGACTTGATGATCATCAGGGTACAGCATCATCAAAACCAGCTTCACATCGGCAGCAAGATCACGGCCATACAACTGACCGATCAGTACGGGTAAGTCGGGATTGAAGGGCGGATAGTAAAGCAGCGCCAGGTCGGTGGCATCTGCGATCTGCAATCCAGCCAATGCATCGAGTTTCAGCCGACTGCACACCGGCTCAACAAAGCTCAGACCTGCCACGATGCGTGCCGGCAGACCACATTGTTCAGCAAGAGCCAGGATGCGCTGTACAGAGCTTTCGCCTACCAGAGGGTGACCGGGCACAACATAGACGACACCTTCCTCACGGCTGCCCAACGCGACAACGCGCGAGGCAATCTCGGCATACACTGCCTCAAAGGTACCAGCGCGCTCGTAGACATCATCGAAGGAGTAGACGACAGATGAGGAGGGCAGGGCCTCCACAGTAGGGTGTTTGCGGGTGCGCAAGTAGATCTCGGGTGCAGCCTGCAGAACTCGCTGAGCCTCTATAGTAAGAAAGCCAGGCTTACCTGGCCCCAGTCCAACGATTGTGATTCCCTCGGGCATCAACAGCCTCCACAACACGGCCTACACGCATTATACTGCAAAGGGTACTGCTGCCAAAGGCCGGCGCGGATCCGGATCCTTGAGTAGGGCACAGTACACACGCCCTGGCTCCGCCAGAGGTTCTCGAGGCCAGGAACACAACAGCCCAAAGGGCTCGCTCCTTCAGGCTGTCGGCACACGAGATCATTCAGTTGACGACGCCCGCAATGGGCGCGGCCCACCATGGGGGGGCGCAAGCGCTCCCCCGCCTAAGGGGATGGCTTCACAAAGCGATAGCCGATTCCGCGCTCCGTCAAGATGTACTGTGGATGCTTGGGATCAAGCTCGATCTTGCGGCGAAGCCTGTAGATGAAGAGCTTGACATAGTCTACATCCTCCCCATACTCGGAACCCCAGATCTTGTCCAGTATTTGTTTATGGGTCAGCACACGTCCCGTGTTCTCTGCGAGGAACAGCAGCAGCCGGAGTTCAGTGGGAGTCAGGTCGATGTGCTTGCCGTCACGTGTCACCGCCAGTTTGTCCGCATCCACCACGAGTTGGCCGTCAGCAAAAAGAATCGCTGACTTTTCCGACCTCGCCTCCCGCGCGCGGCGCAGCACCGCTTCAACTCGAGCTTCCAGTTCCTTGAGGCTGAACGGCTTGACGACATAGTCGTCTGCTCCCAGCCGCAAGCCTTTCACCCGCTCATCCTCCTGTATCCGTGCGGTGAGGATCACGATCGGCACGTCAGACAAATCACGAATGCGTTGTATGACCTGCCAACCATCCAGCTTGGGTATCAGAATATCCAGAATGACAATGTCGGGGCGCTCAGCATACAGCCTCTGCAGGCCTTCACGGCCGTCTACTGCTGAGAACACGTTGTAACCAGCCTCAGAGAAGTATACCTCCAAGGCTTTCACCAGATCGGAATCGTCCTCAATGATCAACAACTTTCCCTTGTCCCTCATCTGCTAGCCTCCCTAAGTGTGTGCCTCTCCCTGGCTACTCTACAATACCCCTATCGAGTTCGCAATGGCCGTGCAACTCTTGACCATCTGCACAGCTCCCATTACCAGAACGTCACCAGCTGGCCCGCAGAACCGATCATGGCCACGAAGCCAGCCATCAGATTGCTCGTTCGATGTCATGATCTGTGCTGCCCGACGCGAGCGAGCTCGACTTGGGGAAACTCACTGTGAAGCGACTTCCCTTGCCAAGGTCGCTCTCCACCTTTATGTGCCCCCCGTGCGCGACCACGGCTTCTTTTGCCAGCGCGAGGCCCAACCCGGTCCCTCGCGTCTGCGCACCGGTCGACGAAGGCACTCGAAAGAACTTGGTGAACAGTTGGGGGATCGCATCCTGCGGGATTCCAATTCCCTCGTCCTCTACGGAGAACGTCAGGTTGCCATCCTGCTCACAGACCGAAATCCGCACACGACCGCCGTCGTGACTGAATTTGATGGCATTGCCAATCAGGTTCCGTACCACGCTCCGGATCAGGCCTTCCTCGGCCACCAAAGGTGGCAAGCCGGGCTGGACATCCAGTTCAATCCCTATGTCACGCTGCTTGGCCTGGACCCTCAGGGCAACCAGTTCATCGGCAACAAGCTCTCCCAGGTGAAGCGGCTCCCTGGTCAACTCGACGCGCTCCGACTCCAGCCGTGACAAGTCCAACAGGTTGTCGACAAAACTCGTGAGACGATCCGCCTCCCGGTCGATCACTGACAGCCACTCCTGTCGCATTTCCACGTTGCCCTTGTCAGCGCCCAGCAGCAGCAACTCGGCATAGGCTTTGATCGAGCTGAGCGGTGTACGCAGTTCGTGTGAGACGTTGGCAACTATGTTGGACTTGAGGCGATCGATCTCCTTCAGCTTGCTGATGTCCACAAAGCTCAGCAGATACTGGACCGGGACTGCGCCTGAGCCTGCGAGGGGAGTCACACCCAGCAAGACGTCCCTGGTCCCCTGTCTCGCGGATATCATGGTACCCACAGGAGGTACCCGCTCACCCGTCTCGCGTGCCCTGGCCAAGGGGCTGCCAGGGGCCTCGATCTCCTTGCCCAACACTTGGCCTACCGGCATGCCGGCAACCTGCTGGGCTGAGTATCCGCTGATAAGCTCAGCACCTGGATTAATGGAGACAATGCGCAGATCCTGGTTGACCAACACCATGCCGCCAAATGTCTCCCGCAAGACGGTCTCAGTCCTGGCCTTTTCTTCAGCTGTCTGTTGGTACAGACTGGCGTTCTCGATCGCTGCCGCCGTATGGCTGCCGATGGTCATGGCCAAGTTAATCTGCTCTTGCTCGAATCGCTGCCCGGGCTCCACATGATCCAGTGCCATCGCGCCGATGACACGGCCTCTGGCAATCAAGGGAATGATTGCCAAGCTGCGGATGTTGAAAGGTCTAACCCAGATATCAGGCAAGCGCTCAATTGCATCGGCATCGAGCACTAGTGGCTGACGATCCTCAAAGACCCGCTTCAGAACGGGGACTTGATCAATGCTCTGCACATAGGTGTATTTGTATTGCTCCCAGAGTTCAGGATCGGTTTCGCCGGACGCGAACTGAGACATGAGTGGCAGCAAGTGTTGTCGCTGTTCGTCCAATAGTAAGAGGCTACAGCGGTGTACTTCGCAGGCTTCGGCAGTGCGCTGCGCGACAAGCTTCAGGACTTGCGTGAGATCAAGTGTCGAGCCCACGGCTCTGGCGATGTCAAGCAAGATGAGCAGTTCCCTGAGACGGCGTTGCTCAGTAGCATACAGCCGTGCGTTCTCCACCGCCACCGCGGTCTGATTGGCCAGAGCAGTCAGTGCGCTCTTATCATCAGCGCCATAGGGGGCTCGTGAGGATTTGGGACCGACTGCCAACACACCCACGAGATCATCCTTGACGTGCACAGGGACAAACACTTCTGCACCCAGATGATCAAGCTCTCCCCGTTCCCGCTCCCATAGGGCGCGAAATTCGGGCTCGAGATCCACCTCTGCTGGCGTCAAGGCCTTATGCCCTGTGCCCAGCCAGCGCAGTATGGGATGATCGGGCCGCCAGCGGATCTCCAGAGCAGTCGGCTCAATGTTCCTGGCTGCCTCGATGTGGAACTCCCCCGAAGCTGCATCCCGCAAGAAGATGCTTGCGCTATTCACCTCCATCGTGGCAAGGACGTCGTCGAGGATCAACTGCGTGAGAGGCTGCAGCTCGATGATCTCCGCTGCAGTAGAACTGAGGCGCTGCAGCATCTGTTGCACGGCATAGCTGCGATGGAACAGGAGGCGGGTGACCAAGAGCTGTCCTCGCCTGCGCAGAGCGGGGAAGGCCAGAGACACCACTAGCACGAGTGGAAAAGCCAACAGCAGAACCGCTCCACCAAACTGCTGAGTCAGGCGATCCAGGGCAAGAAAGCTTAGCACGTACCCCCCGCCAAGTGCGCCGATCAGCAGCGCATAGGTCAAGGCCCGGCGCAACACAGGTGTGATGTTGATCAGTTGATAGCGCAGGATGGAATACGCCAAGATTATGGCATTGACAGCATTGGCGGCGATATCCAGGGGATATACGCGCAACGCCTCAATGCGATTGGACGCGCTGCCCAGGACGACAACGGTCACGCCAACCAACGGGTAGCTGATCTTGTTGCGATATTCGACATCCTTGGTCTCGAGATAGCGCTGCATAAGCCGCGAAATGGACAGGATCATGTAGATGGCCCCCCACACGGCGATGAAGGGCATCGCAGGGCCCAGCTCGACGTAGTATCTCGGCCCCTCCACATACGCATCCAACACCGCCCAGGGGGTCAAGACGGTGATCAAGACGGACTCGATATAAAGGGCGTAGCCGATGTACAAACGCCAAACATACCTCTTGAACCCAAGGAAGGCACATACAAAATGATAGAAGAATATGGGGGCACCAATCGAACCGCAAATGAGAATCTTGGCCCACAGGAGAGCATCATCAACCAGGAAGCCGACCCTGGCGGCAAAGGAGCTGAAGCTCCAAACCATCATGCCGAGCAGATAGATGGCAAAGGTGCGCCGCACAGGGTTCAGGCGACCGGCAGCCAGCGTGACGATCACAAGGCCCAGATAGAGCGCGAATGCGCCCAGTGTTACGATCACGGAGGGTGCGAACACTGCTCACTCCCCAGACAACAACACGCTATCCCTGCTCACTGGCCTGCAACAGTTGGCGAACGTTCTCAAGCGAGGGGTTGACGTGGGGTGGTTTCATGTGGGCCAGGTCCACCCCCGCTTGCTTCTTCATTACGTAGTAACGGTCGAAGGTTCCCGGCGAGAGCCGCGTTAGCCGCAGTGGATCGAGCTCCAGCAGCCTGCCCAAGTCGCGGTAGTCTCTGTCCAGCTCGGTCAGGCTGCCATGGATTTCGGCCCGCAGCTCGTCCAGATCCTCGTCCTGTTTGAACTCGATGTACAGGCGCAGAACCGGCTTCCCTCCCTCAACCTCTTTGCTCGCTGTCCAGTCGGAGTACGCAACGCCAGTGGCCTGAATGGCTTTCCAGATTGTCTTCTCCGTCAAACGGGTGAATCCGGCGATGTCGACGATCTCATCGGCCCGTGTGTGGAAAACCATCTGCGGGGTGTCCACGCCAAGCTCCTCGTCTCGACGGGCGATGATCTCGATCAGATCACCGGGGCGATAGCGCACAAAGACGCCCCCGTGGAAGTTGGTCACAACCAGTTCGTACCTCTGGCCTGCCTGTACCTCATCCAGCAGCACCGTCTGGGGTCCATAGTTCGGATCTCGCTTGCCTCTGATGTGCTCGTCCTCAGGTATGAACTCGAGGAAGTTGGCATCCGGGTAGAACGTCATTCCTTTGTGATTCCATAGCTGGCATGCCACCACCATGATCTCGGAACCGGCATAGCCTTCGTTGGGTTGTTTGCCCCAGTATTGGTAGATCTTATCGCGGAAGATAGAGACGTCCATGCCACCGACGCCGATGGCCTTGGGCTGCCAGATGTCCTTGGGCAGCATGCTCCGACCAAAAAGGCGTGCCCTGAGCATGCCGCGGCTCAATCGAGACAGAACAGCGGGGTGCATGTAGAAAGACGAGAACCCGAAGCTGCGCCCGCCTGAGTTGAACTGCTCCCCGACTCGCACGAGAATGCTGGCCAGGCCGTAGATGATGTCGACGCCGCTCCTCATCGCCAGCTTAAACCCGGTCTGAATCCTCTCGCCGAATTCCATCTTGGCCGACTCGTCCAAGGGAGGGATGAAACGGAAGGGAAACTGTGTTAAGAGCCCTCTGGTATACACCGCCCCGGAGATGTACGGCTCAGGAGCCAGCGTGTTGAAGATGATGTCATCCTCCTCCAGCAATACCTCACCGTGTTTCGTCGCGGCCGCCAGGATGAGCCCTGCAAAGGCCTGGCGATTGGCATGGTTGTGCATCTGTATCGAGTAGGGTACCCACTTGCAGCCGTACTCCCCCGAACGGCCCGACGTTCGCACCCAAGCAGCAGGCGCTTCGAGGAGCATCGAGTCGTCCTTCTCCAGAAGGTAAGGCGTATAGTCCCTGTAAGTGGTGAGAGGAACGGTCTGACAGAACTCTTCCACTGTGGCGGGCGCAGCGTCCCCCATAATCTTGCGGGCCAGTGGCATCTCTCTCAGAAACTGGAGTTGCTCCAGAAGAAGACGTTTCTGGATATACATGAATTCGTCCAGACTCAGATCCACAAAGCCACAGTAGTTGCGCCACAGGTCTTCCACTCTTCCCTGACGAAGCAAATCGACGGCACTTGTCACTCTTCATCCTCTGGATGTTTTTGTTGTTGGTGCCTCACAGTCCTCAGAAAACGTCTGAGACTGCGCGGCGTGGGCGACAGCATCGGCGTGCGCTGCTGATAGTCCTGGTAGTCAGTGAACACCTTCTCCAGAAAGAGCTTCTCTTCCATCCACACGTACAGCACATCCACTGCCAACCAGATCGGCGCAGCCAGCAGCAGCAACCTGGATCGCGTGGCCAACACCAACCCCACCAGAAACAGTGCAAACCACAGCACTGTGGGATGTCGCGCCAACGCATAGGTGCCTGTGGTGATCAACCGATCCCCGTGCCCCGGGCGCAGATAGGTCGCGGCAAACGGAATCTCTATGAACGTCGAGTAGAACCACAGTAGGCCAAAAACCACAGCCAGCACCAGGCCTAGCCAAGGGAGAGATGAGGGGAGAGCGAGCTTTTCACCGTCCACGCACATGACGACAAGAGAGGATCCAGACAGAGCGACGGTCAGCGTCGCCATGACCTGCTTCAGGCCAGCAATCTTCTTCAGCGAAGCGTACTCAAACACAGCGAACGCTGGCCAGGCACACAGCCCAAGCAGAACGTACTTCATTCTCGCCCCCAGGCTGGGGTTCCAACCGACCCAAGGATGATTGCCACGCGCCTTCAATAATACAACAAGTAGGACTGAATGACAAGCCTGGTTACGAAGCAGAGACCTAAGAGCAACCCTTGGTCTCGAGCGTCCGGTTGGACCGGCACTCACTCCCCTGATGTGCCAGCGGCCACCGCGGAGGACTGCGACGCTATCAGAAGGCAAAGAAGGGGCGGGGTGATGCCGCCCCTTCTCCCGGCAAGCCGACACAATGC
>JBFEPU010000065.1:0-11308 GCA_041549915.1 Anaerolineae bacterium
CACCCACGGGGTGAGGATGAGGTCCGCGTAGCCAGCGGCGTGGTCCGAGTGCAAGTGGGTGAGAAAGGCCCGACACAGATTGCCCATCTCAAGCTCCGCCACCCCATTGGCGTGTGCGGCGGCCACACGGCGCACGACTCCGGGGCCAAAGTCGACGATATAGGGCACTTCGCCGACCACCACCGCCACAGCCGGGCCGGAACGGTCTGGGTCAGGGATTGGAGTGCCCGTTCCCAAGAGCACAACCTTGGCCGCCCTGGGGTGCTGTGCGTTCGTGCTCATCGAGTCATCTGCCTACCGGATGACCGCCACGATCCATGTGCCGGTGGTATTCCAAGCCTTTGCGGGCATCGCGCGGCCGCGCATTGGCGCCTGTGCTGACCAAGGGCTGATGCCTGGGAATTGGCATCACTGTGCCCTGAGCTCGCCCACCTCCTGCACGTCCACGTGCACACCGTCTATCTGGCGTGGTATGACGTCCTTTGGCGAAAGCTGGGAATCGGGCAGCTTCCTCTTGACCATGACCACGACCGCCACTTCGTCAGTTGGCTGGCCGCCCTTTTGACGGAAGCCGGTCCCGACACCGACCACGTTGGCCTTGGAGAGCAATTCGCTCTCGTGTGCCTTTCTGACAGCTTCAACTCTGGCCAAGGCATCCGGCCCAGCGGCCGTAGCAGCTTGCGCCGTCGGGATGTCCACCTCTAGGCAATCGAGCACCAGCTGCACCGGGTTGTGGATCGTGGCTTGATCCGAACCAGCGAACAGCAGCCCAACTGCCTTGAGCGAATCGGCAGCCACCAGCAACGAGCCCGAGTCGCCACCTTGCGACATGGCGCTGGTGACAATCTGCCTCTCGAAGCGCGCAACACGTCCCGGACCGTAGCTAATGTCCACAGTAGCATCCAGTACCACAATTCTACCGCTCGTCAACTCGGTGGTGCGGCCCGACTTGCGCACTGCCATGCCGAGGGTAGCAGCCATCGTACCATCCGGTACGCCGACGTCAAGGATTTCGTCAAGGATGTCGCCAGCTTTCACCGGACGGGCGAGCGCGGCGTCCACCAGGTTCACGGCAGCCGGGTTGCTCTGATACACTTGAAATCGATGTCCAGAGCCGACAAGATCAGCCAACGCATTCGCCACATTGGCCACCGTCATTGCCAATCCACACACTGGCGGCGAGGTGCCAAAATCAATCGGGCAGAACCGCTCCAGATTTGCTATCGTATCATCAGGCACGCGTCCTCCGTCGACGGTGCCTGGCTGTACGATAGGATCGCCCACTGCCGCATCGTTGCTGTTGGCCAGCACGTGGTTATTGGACAGAATGAGGCGGTCGCCAGTGGCTCGATCGCGTACCACGCAGCCGAAGGTTCCGGCCGTCACTCGATAGTGCCCCACGCTGACCCCGCCTGGGGCGGGGCGCCATCGATCGGTGCGTTCCTTGAGCGCCGACAACTCCCCGACCTGAATCACGTCGGTAGGGACACCATCGATGCTTTGGGGCACCAACGCCTCCGCAGCCAGGCCAGCCCTGGGGATTTTGTGGCGCACCATCGCCATAATGCACAGTTCATCCGTCGTGCGTTTTCCCACGACTTTGTATCCCGTGCCCACGCCGACCACATTGGGCTTGGCCAAGATGGCGCGTGTGTGGAGCTCCTTGACCTCCTTGAGTGCCTCTCGTTGAGACATGAGTTCCTCCTTCAGTCCGTGGCTGCTCGCCACGCAAGACACTTTGCCTATGTCGCGGCAACGTCACGCTCTGTCACCAGCCCACAATCCATTGTAGCAGAATCAACCCAGCTGGTCAATCGCCAGCCGAATTGGGCAGAAAACGGCCAAAGGCGTCAGCAGGTGCAGAGAGACGGCGCCCGGCTGTCGTGGCCAGCGAAGGACGGCCTTGCCCACACGGTGCTTGAAAAGCAACCAAGCCACACTGGCCAGTGGACATAGGTGCATTGACCAGCACAAGTGCATGCGTTATAATCCACTCGTCATAGACGTGAGGCAGCCACCATACTCCCATTCCTTGTCCCGCTGGCGCTCGGGCGGGGTCCTGACCTACCCACAGGGGCGGAGGACTCAACAAGTCCGACATTCGACCTCACAGTGGGAACACCTCAGGGGTATGGCGCCGGCTTTCTGTTCGTTTGCGGTAGGCCAGTCGATGCCAGGAGTGACGCTCAACGCCACCGGTAGGACGTGGGCGGTGTAGAGGAGGTGCCATGGTGAAGGCAAGTACACACACGGAGCGCAGCTACTATCTCGCATCTCCGAATGAGACGAACTGTCTGCTGCTGTGGATTCCTCTGGAGGAGTACCCAGAGCTGGAAGCTCGGGAATGGATACCTGACGGCGCCGCCAACGAGCTGGCTGAGGAGTACCCCCTGGGGCTGGTAGTCGAAGTCTCTGAGGAGGGCTTTGAGGAATTCAACCTCGATCTCAAGATCCGCCCCGAGGAGATCAAACAGACTTACCTGGACTTGAGGAGGGAGAAGCAACTCCCACAGGGTGGAGCTGTGCTCGCGGCCGACCTGGAGCGCATGATCCGTGAACCCGAAGAGCCAGCTGAGGGACTAGGCCTTGGTGACCGGCGCCGCAGGGCACTGGGCGGGCTCGGCGGGGAGGTCCCCGGTGGCAAGTTACGGGCACCTGACTTGAGCGACGGCGAGGATGCCCTGACGTTCCTTTCGCGCCTTGCGTAGCAGGGAAGGAGGGACCCAATGGAGCCGTTGGAGATCTACGTCCTCAACGTGGGGCAGGCTGACACGGCAATCATCAAGACCCCGGGCGGGAACCTCATCCTGATCGATGCCTACAAGGGACCAAAAGTCCGCCGGGTACTGGATGCACTCGCCCCAGACCCAGCGATCTCGCACCTCATTGTCACGCACCCACATCGTGACCACCATCTCGCCGTCGGTCAGGTCCTGTCGAACTACACCGTGGACAGGGTGACTCTGGCTCCTTTCTGGTACCGGGCCAAGACAGAGCCTCTACTTGGTGACGATCTCTACATGAAGTACATCAACTTTGCCCACGAGCGGAGGATACCGCTGCGTTTTCTCGGAGGCTATCAGCGCAGCTACCCCGATGGACGGAAGTACCCTGACTACTCCAACGAAGTCTGTCTCGAACTTCTGGGCCCGCCGCACGACATCCTTGAAGAACTGCAGGAGAGCGAGGCGATCAATTACAACCACCTGTCGATCATCGCCCGCCTCAGTTACGGAGAGCACTTTAGCATGGTCTTTGCTGGCGATGCTCAGATGGAGAACTGGGCACACTATGACAGAGAGAACATGTTGAAAAAGTGCACGATCCTCAAGGCTGCGCATCACGGCAGCATGAACGGTACTCAGTGGGAGAGATTGGAGCGGCTGGGCCCAAAGCTGGTGATCGTATCCGCCAAGCTCAAGAAAGGCGAATTGCCTGACCTGATCGGAAGCACCACATTCTGGAAGTATGAGCGCAACCACAAGGGGCGCCTGGCGGTTCTGACCGCGATGACGGGGACGATCAAGATATCCGTCGCCGATCCGGAGAGCGGTCGCTACGAGACCCTGTGTTACCTTGAATCCGCCAAGAGCTCTGACATCCCGTGGGACGAAGCCCAGGATGCACTCCCCCCCACAACCTGGCCGCAGATTGTGCAGGAGAAATGGGAGGAGGCGCAGCACGAAGCGTAGCCAGCCACTGCGTGCCTCCCCATAGCTGCTCGTCCAGCGAGTGCAGTGGCAGCGATGCGGCCGCAGTGAGATGCGCGCCGGTCGGATGCCCTTGAACGACGGTCACGCTGTCAGTCAGGTCTGATCCCTCGTTTGCCCGGAGCCAGACGGCGCGTTCCACGCCTCATCTGTGGGCAAGACGCGGCTCACAGAGCCTCTCCCGCACCATCGGTCCCTTGCTGCCATTCGGAAATCATGTCACCGTTCTTGCACCGTTCTTAACCCAACAGCCGGCCACGCCCAGACCGCCAAGTCGAAGTACAGGGGCGACCGTGCCGACAGCAACCCCTTGGGGGGGCGCCCAACGCGGCTAGCGTGCCCGTTTGACAGAAGCCCCTGCGTCGCTACAATATACCCAGTGGCAGCAGGCCCAGCAATCCAGGACCCGTCGGGCTGGCATCTCTGGTTGACTACTCAAGCAAACCACGCCTTGCCACGCTTGAAGCGCGTTGCTGCGACGAGCTGGGTGTCTTGCAGGCGGGTCTCTGGGATCCCTCTGTGCACCCGTGGCCGATGGGAATGGAGACGGGCGGGTTTGCACCCTGCGACGTCGAACTCAACGCCGGCACATCTCAAGATCGGAAGTGTTGTGATTAGTATGGGACACGTATGCCGTCTGTGCTCCTGGGGTGCGTCCTGGGGCGAGCAGCCTGCTCTCTCCAATGACAGCCCCGGCACGGCCGGCACTCACCTGCATCTGGGACCACAGAGAAAGGAGCACTGGAAATGGATCAAACAGCATCAGAGAGAACGTTCGCTGGCTTGCGTCGCTTCAATCTAATCATGGCCTTCTTTCACCTTGCTCAAAGCGTCTTCATGATCGTGGTCAGCAACGACACGGTGTATCCGATCTACACCAACTTCCTCAAGTTCGACGTCGGCGCCATGTCAGTTGCACCTGATCCAAGGCTTGTGTATGAATTGCGCTTTGGACCAGCGATTGCTGTCTTCTTGCTCTTGTCGGCAATCGCCCACTTGTACCTATCAACGGTGGGCTACAGCTGGTACGTCAGAAACTTGAGACGAGGCATGAATCCGGCCCGCTTCTACGAGTACGCCCTCAGCTCATCATGGATGATCGTGCTCATCGGCATGCTGGTAGGCATATGGGACCTGGGAAGCTTGATCCTCATGTTCGGTCTCAACGCCATGATGAACCTGCTTGGCATCATGATGGAGCTGCACAATCAGAACACAGAGGCAGTGAACTGGACGTCGTTCCTCTTCGGAACAATCGCCGGACTCATTCCTTGGATCGTCATCATTCTGCATTTCTTTGGCTCGATCCGGGCATCCGATGCAGAGCCGCCGGCCTTTGTCTACGCCATCATTCCCACTATCTTTGTGTTCTTCAACATCTTCGCAGTCAACATGTTCCTGCAGTACAAGAAGGTAGGGCGATGGCGGGACTACCTGTTCGGTGAGCGGATGTTCATCGTACTCAGCTTGCTCGCCAAGTCCGCGCTTGCTTGGCAGATCTGGTTCGGCACCCTACGACCCACGTAATCTCCCAGTCAGTCTGGACCTAGGAGCGATCCATGGACTTTCCGGTTGCAGAGGGCTTCAATCTGCAGCGCCAGAGGGTCTTGCTGCCGTCGGGCTTGGAGGGAGACCTCAACATCGTCATCATCGCCTTTCAGCGCTGGCAGCAAGCGATGATCGAAACCTGGCTGCCCTTTGTGGAAGAGCTGGAGCGGGCTCATTCAGGGGTGCGCTACTACGAGCTACCCACGCTCGAGCGCCTGAATTCGCTGTCGCGCACCTTGATCAACGAAGGCATGCGAGCAGGGATACCGGATGCCCGTTCCCGCCAACGCACGATTACGCTGTACGTGGACAGGGCGGCTTTTCGGGGCGCGCTGGAGCTGCCGGACGAGAACACCGTCTACGTGTTGCTGGTGAATCGCCAGGGGAGGGTCGTTTGGCGCGCTGAAGGGGCCCTCACAGTCGACAAGAGCCAGTCTCTGATGGCTGCCATACGGACGCATCAGCGCGCATCAGTCGACTCGCAAACTCCGCACGAGGGGGAGTGATTGATCGTGCAGGGTCCGCACTTGGGTCCTTCGTGCTGTAGCCTCTGGAAGAAGGGATGCGCGGGCAGCAACGAGACCGTGCCCAATCAACTTTGACGCACTTATGTGAGTTCAGTCGCGCAAGGGGAACCGTTATTGACAGGAGGGAAAGAGAATGAGTCTTGAGTCTGCAGTGGCCAGGGTAGCGGTGACCATATTTGTGTTCATGACGGCTCTGTTCTTGCTGGCATTGATCAGGAAAAGGAATGACATCGCTGACGTAGGCTGGGGGCTTGGCTTCATTCTAGTTGCCGTCGTTTCGCTGCTTGTGAACGGCACTGTCACCCCACGGAAGACCCTTATCCTGGCGCTGGTGATTCTTTGGGGCCTGAGGCTCTCCATCCACATTGGACTGCGCAACCGTGGCAAGAAGGAAGACTATCGCTACAAACAGTGGAGGGATGATTGGGGTGACAATTGGGTCATCCGCAGCTACCTCCAGGTCTTTTTGCTGCAGGGCTTTTTCATGTTGCTCATCACCTTCCCCATCACGCTGGCAAACACGTATGATGTGCGTCCCCTGGGCCTCTTGGACTGGATTGGCGTTCTGGTCTGGGCCGTTGGCTTCCTCTTCGAGACGGTCGGGGACTACCAGCTCACCCAATTCGTGGGCAATCCGGCCAATCGGGGCAAGATCATGAAGTACGGGCTGTGGCATTACACCCGGCATCCCAACTATTTCGGTGAAGTGACCCAGTGGTGGGGCGTATTCGTCATTGTGCTCTCCGTGCCGAACGCATGGATGGGGGTCATTGGACCGCTCACGATCTCCTTTCTGATTCTGAAGGCGTCGGGCATTCCGCTCTTGGAGAAGCGTTTCGAAGGCAACCCGGAATGGGAGGAGTACAAGAGGCGGACCAGCGCATTCATCCCACTGCCACCAAAGTCTGCATGACCGAGGGAGTCATCATGTATTTCAAACGTGAGGTGGAATGATGTCAATACGAATCGTGACCGATAGCACCTGCGATCTTCCGCAGTCCGTTGTAGACGAGCTCAAGATACGTGTGGTGCCCCTCTACATCCACATAGGCACCGCAGATTATCTCGACGGCATTGAGATCAGCCGCGAGGAGTTCTACCAGGGGCTGTCGGGCTACAAGGAACACCCGACCACAGCAGCCCCTGGGATCGATGCCTTCCTTAACGTATACGAGGGGTTGGCGGCAGAGGGTGCCACTGGGGTCCTGTCCCTCCATATCTCGGAGACACTGAGCAACGTGGTCAACGTTGCACGGCTGGCCGCTCAGCGAATCACGGCAGTGCCTGTGACCGTGATAGACTCGGGACAGCTGAGTTTGGGCTTGGGCATGCAGGCATGTGCGGCGGCAGAGGTTGCCGCAGCCGGGGGATCTATGGATGACGTCGTTGCCAAGGTACAGGAACTCATGCCGCGCACCTACACGTTTGCTGCGCTGAGCACAGTCGAGTTCCTGCGGCGCAGCGGACGCCTCAGCCAGTTCCAGTCCGGTCTGGCAACGCTGCTGAGGATCCTGCCGCTGCTCAAGATGAACAAGGGTGTGGCCGAGATGGAGAAGGTGCGCACACGAAAGAAAGCCCTGCAGCGCCTCTTGACGTTGGTCAGCGACCTGGGCCCCCTGAGGACCCTGGCTCTGGTGCACACCAATGCACCACAGGAGGCGGCTGCACTGCATCAGCAAGCCCTACATCTCATCCCGCCGGGCATGGAGCCCATGTACGCGCAGGTGACGCCGGTCATCGGCGCGCACATCGGGCCGGGGGCAGTGGGCTTTGTCGCCATCCAGGAGCCTTGAGCCCGGGCCAGCGGGTGGCAGTGGTGGCCCCACCAAGCAAGACGGCTGATCCGCGCCGAGTGTCGCACTCCACCAGCCTTGGCGGAATGGTGGCTGGCAGACAGGACGCCTAGCCCGGGCAGGGCACGGGAGGCTTGGTGGACTAAATGGCCACGCCGTGACCCTGTACGACACGTTGGTGCAAGCCGAGCCTGGCATTGCGAATGGAATAGCGATGGACGGCAGCCGGTCAGCACAGCACACTCATCCGCCTATGAAGGCTACGCATCACTGCACCGTGAGAGCTCCTGTACCCTGAGACTGTGGTCACTTTGAAACAGATGAGCCTTGAAGTCTGCTCAGCAGGAACCGACTCGAAGCGAGTGACTGCAAGAGAGTCGCATTGAGCGGTGTGTCTAGGGGAGTTGCATGAACGAAACGATGCGGCAGAGACTGGTGTTGGTTTTCGGCTTTGTATTCATCGAACTGCTTGGTTACAGCTTGATCTTGCCTCTGCTGCCCTACTACGCCGAGACCTTCGGTGCGACACTGACGGTGGTCGGCTTGCTTGGCACAGTGAACGCCTTCTCACAGCTGCTCGCCGCACCGGTGGTAGGCCGGCTTTCCGACCGCTACGGCCGACGGCCATTGCTGATTTTCAGCATCGGCGGGACAGTGATCAGCTTCCTGGTGCTGGGTTTCGCGCGTTCTCTGTGGATGATCTTCGTCAGCCGCGCCCTCGATGGGATCTTCGGGGGCAACATCGCTCTGGCTCGAGCCTACATCACGGACGTGACGGATGAGAAGAACCGCGCTCCGGCGCTCGGCATTATTGGAGCAGCCTTCGGCCTGGGGTTCATCATTGGCCCTGCGATGGGTGGTTTCTTGAGCCAGTACGGTTTTGAGGTTCCGGCGTTCGTGGCTGCAGCGGTCTCCCTTGTCAACCTGGTCGCTGTCATCCTCTGGCTGCCGGAATCCCTGACCGAAGAAGCAAGGCAGCGACTGCGCGCAAGCCCCCGCACAGCCTTCTCACTCCGCGCGCTATGGGATGCACTCCACGAGCCTTGCTGTGCCGACCTTCTGCAGATCCGCTTGCTGTTCAGTCTGGCCTTTACGCTGTTCCAATCCAACTTCGCGCTCTGGGCCAAGACACGGCTCGGGCTGACGGTACAGACGACCAGCTACGTGCTAACCTATGTGGGAGTACTCGCGGTGCTGGTCCAGGGCTTTGCCATCGGCCGTCTGACGAGCCGCTTTCGCGAGCGCAGCCTGATCGTGGCCAGTACGATCATTCTGGCGTTTTCCCTCATCTTGTGGGGTGTGGCGCCCAACTTGGCGTCGCTCTTTGCAGTGTTGGCCCCGGTTGCCCTTGGAGGCGGCCTGCTCAACACCCTGTTGACCAGCCAGTTGACTAAGGCCGTCCGACCAGAGCAAGTAGGAGGCATCCTCGGGCTGTCCACATCTCTGCAGACACTGGCGCAAATCGTGTCACCTGGAGCGGGCGGGGCCTTGCTGGATCGCGTGGGCACCTGGGCGCCGGGTGTGCTCGGGGGGGCTATCATGACCTGGACGGCGTGGCTCGCCTCGCGACGACTGATGGCCAAGCGACCGAATGCAAGTGAGCCGCCGGTGCGGGACCGGCGGCCAGATCTCCAGAGCGAATCCAATTCGTCGCACGGGGCGTGATCCTTGCAGCGCGGGCTTTGCGCGTCTGTCCATTCGTGCTAGAATTGCGAGAGGAGCGCAGGCAGCGCAGCGCCTTCTGAATTCCATGTCGTTGCTCGAGAAAGGAGTCCAATTGTGGTGCTCAATGTCCTAAGAATCATTGGTGCGGTGGGATCGATTGCTACAGGGATCATCTCGTTGGTGCGTCCTCTTTCCGTGACCGGTTTCACAGGGCTGAAGCCCGATGGAGCACGTGGGCTTTCGGAGATCCGAGCTGTGCTGGGCGGCTTGTTCATCGCTTCTGGCGCAGCAGTGCTGTGGCTCAATGATCCGGCAGCGTACAAGACGCTCGGCTTTGCCTACCTCGGCACCGGGATTGCCCGTCTGATCTCGATTGTGATCGACGAGTCTCGAGATACGTCCAACATCATCAGTCTGGCCTGGGAGCTCCTGTTCGGAGCGGTGATGGTCGTATAGGTACGAATGCGCGTCTGGGACATCCAACCTGGCTACCTGAACCGCCAGAGCCTGCTCGGCGAGCACCGTGAGATCCACGCACTGGTTTCGATCATCGAAAACGACAAGCGGGGCTTTGCCCACCATCCCGAGACGCTGCGCTGGAAGCCACATCTTGGCACACTGAAGCTTCGACATGACCAGACAGTGACCGAGATGGTGCTGCGCGGATATCGGCATCACAGCCCAGTTGGGCAGCCGGCTCTCGGACCCTGGCCGGAGGTATACCTGGACGCACCGGGAGCGCAGTTCGCGATCTTGCGCCACCGGTATCGGGACAAGGAGGCCGGGCGCATCCCGCTCCCTGAGACCACTCCACAGCTGTGGGCACAGCACAGGTACTCCGTCTTGGCACGGGATCCAGACTTTGTGCAGCAAATCGAGCAGCAGATCGCCCATGGCGCCAAGGCGCTGCGCTTTGGAGCACTGGCAGCAGAACTGGTAAAGCGTCTGCGCCAGCCGCCGGCTGAGGCACAAGTGCTGATCGCGCTTGGGCAGATGGGGCGCGAAGGCCACCACGGGGAGTCAAGCCCAGGCAGTGAGCGCTCGGATGCGTTGGCCATATGGACGGATATTCTTGGGGTGGCTCAGAGCCATCCGTCCATCCTGCAGTCCACTGCGCTGAGTGACTTTGCATTCTGGCTCGGCGATAGGGGCTTGGGACAAGGAGGTGCACAGTGACATTGGCGAAGGTCATTGTACTGATCCTCACCATTGTGATGGGAGTCACGCTCGTCTACGGCTTCACACAGGGCGACCTGTCGGCAGATGGGGCGCGTCTGCTGTCGATACCGTGGGGTGTCGTGTCGCTGGTTGACGTGTACGTTGGGTTCACTCTGTTTTCGGGCTGGGTCGTATTCCGTGAGCCATCCCGTCTGCGTGCCCTGTTGTGGGTGATTCTCATCATGGTACTGGGCTTTTTCATCGCCGGGGTCTACACACTCCTCGCCCTGCAGGCCAGCTCCGGCGACTGGCGACGCTTCTGGCTGGGACATCGGGCCGAGGATGCGTAGCATGAGCAATGACAAGCTCCAGGAACTGATCCAGGAATTCCGCAGCGTCGTGATCGGAGAGAGCAACCTTGCCGACACACTGATCCCTACGCTGGTCTTTCTCATCGTGAATGGCGTCTTCGGCTTTGAGTACGCCATGTGGACATCCCTGGTTATGGCCATCATTATCACCATCGTGCGCCTTCGGCGCCGTCAGCCACTACAGTACGCTGTTGGTGGCGTTGGCAGCGTGCTGTTTGCCATTGTGCTCTCCAGGCTGGTTGGCAGGGCAGAGGGGTATTTCCTGCCAGCTATCGCCAATGGAGCGCTGGTCTTTATTGTCACTCTGGCCAGCGTGCTGGTGCGGCGACCGCTGGTAGCGTGGGCGAGCTACCTCGCCCGTCGCTGGCCCCTGGAGTGGTACTGGCACCCCAGGGTACGCCCTGCTTACAGCGAAGTGACCCTCTTCTGGGCCATCATCTTCGGCCTTCGGCTGTGGCTGCAGGTCATCCTGTTTCAGGCCGAAGACCCGGAAGCCTTTGCCACTCTGACAGTCCTTGGTGGGTGGCCAACCACCA
>JBFEPU010000066.1:0-11279 GCA_041549915.1 Anaerolineae bacterium
GCCATACCCCACAGCACAAAGGTCGCTTCCCACGCCTCGCCGATCAGGCCAGCCAGTGCCGTTGTCACAGCGATGCCAAGCAGGATGCCACCGGGAATCAGCGCCCACCAGTTAGCCTTGCGGTTTCTGAGGTAGATGTACAGGAACGGCAGAGAGCCGCCTCCCAAGGCGATCAAGCCGGTGAGCCAGTCCGCGATCCCCAAGAGATCAAACAGCGAGGCAACTCCCCCGGCAAACAGGAAACCGCCGGGAATCAACGGCCACCACTGCGACGTGTCGCCCAACCACACCGCGAGGAAAATGGCAGCACCCCCAAAAGGCGCCAGAACGCCCCAGAGATCTGACTCAAGGCTGAGCCACCCGAGTGCTGCGGCCAAGAGGACTATACCGACGATGATGATCAATAGACCTGCCACAACTCGCCATAGATACCCTTTCATTGCCCCTCCTTCTTTGTGGAGTATCCTGACTGCCCCGCCGGACACGGCTCCAATGCCCTTGTGCGGGCAACGCCAACGGTGATAACTAGACCGCATTATAGCACTCCATCCCTGGTTTGACAATCCTCGTTCCAGCACGGCAGGTCTCTCCACAGCAGTTCGAGGTCTCCCATTATGTCATCCTGAGCGCAGGCGCCAGTGTCATCTCCTTCGCAGTGACACGCCTGTACTTGGCCTATTATTATGCAAACCCTTCCTATGGGGCAAGGCCTCTGCGTTCTCCAAGGGGGTTTGAGCTCGGTAGCATCCCCTCGCCGCGACCAGTCAGGCCACAGAAGACTGCCTGACCGTTTGACCACGTCGCAGAGGAGGCCATCCCCTGCGGCTGTCCCAGCCTCAGCCGAGAGCGTGCCTGTGGCAAAGCACTGCCTTTGAGGGCACGCTGTGACCTGTCCTCGTGGTAGTCCTTTGCCCTTGGCCCCTTCAAGGTAAGACCTATGTGACTAGACGCATCTGATGGATACAAACAGAACAATGGGAGGGAACGCAGATGCGCTACGCGCTCATTCTGCTTTCACTTGGGCTTCTTGCCCTGGTGGTGATATCTTATGCGTGGTCGGCGCCCCCGCAGCTTGCGGGGCCCGCGCAGCCGACTTCGACCGGACGGCCGCCAGCAATCGCTGAGCAGCCAACAGCGTCGCCTTTGCCAGGCATTCTGGATAGCCTGTCGCCTGAGAACACACCACCTCGACTGGCGAGGGAGCAATTCAGGACGGACTTTGCGAAGCACAGCGTGCCCTACACGGAGATCCAGGCCGGCGGGCCGCGTAAGGATGGCATTCCTGCTATCGACAACCCTGCCTTCGTAGATGCCGCGGCGGCCGACGAGTGGCTCGGTGAGCGGGAGGCGGTCATCCTGGTGCAAGTCAACGGAGATGCACGCGCCTATCCAGTGCAGATCTTTATGTTCCACGAGATCGTCAACGATACCATTGGCGGCGAGCCCGTAGCAGTGACATACTGCCCACTGTGCAACTCGGGCGCCGCGTTCGAGCGCACTTTTGACGGCCAGGTGCTGGACTTTGGCACGACCGGCTATCTGCGAAACAGCAACCTGGTGATGTACGATCGGCAGACAGAGAGCTGGTGGCAGCAGGCCACCGGCGAGGGGCTTGCTGGCGAATTCTCTGGCCGCCAGCTCGAGTTTGTGCCGGCCGCGTTGGTCTCATGGACCGACTTTACGGAGGCACACCCTGATGGGAAGGTGCTGTCGCGCGAGACCGGATTCGCCAAGCCCTACGGCCTGAACCCTTACACCGGCTATGACCAGAGCAGCGTCCCGTTCCTGTTCGACGGGCCTGCCGCGCCAGAAGTGTTGCCGCTTCTCGCGCGCGTGCTGACCATCGACGGCGAAGGTGAGGCTGTGGCCTACCCGTACGAGGCGCTAGCGGATGTGCGTGTGGTCAACGACACGGTGGACGGAATGCCCATTGTCGTCCTGTGGTCGCCAGGCACGGCTTCGGCTCTCGACACCTCCTCCACAGCCCAGGGGGTGGACGTGGGTGCTGCGACGGCGTTCAAGCGCGAGCTGGAAGGGGATAGCCTGACCTTCGTGCTGGACGGCGAGCGCATCGTCGATGAGCAGAGCGGCAGTGAGTGGAACGTCCTGGGGCAGGCTGTGAGCGGGCCGAGGGAAGGCCAGCAGCTGGATGCCGTAGTCTCCATCAACCACTTCTGGTTTTCGTGGTACGCCTTCAAGCCGGAGACCCGCGTTTGGCGTCCTTCCAGCGAGAGTGCCAGCGAACCTGCACCCAGTCAGGTCACTGCGACCACCAACCTGGACAATGACTTCTCCATCTTGGTATATCAAGGTCAGGACATACTGGGTGGAGATGCGACAAGCCTTTCGCAAGTGCTTGGCCTAGGCAAGCCTGTGGTTCTGAACATGTGGGCTGCACAGTGCCCGGTCTGTCGGGGGGAGCTGCCGCGACTGCAGGAGCTGTACGAGAAGTACGGTGACCGTGTGGTGTTCCTGGGTATCGACGTCGGCCCCTTTGTCGGGCTCGGCACTGGAGACGATGCCCTGCAGCTGATGGATCAGTTGGAGATCACCTATCCCAACGGCACAACGCCGGAGGTCAGCGTCATCCGCGACTACCAGGTGCTGGGGACACCGTCCACCTACTTCATGAAGCCAAACGGGGAGATCATGCAGCAGTGGACCGGCGCCATGGGTGACAAGCAACTGGACGGATTCATCCAGGCACTGATCGAAGCTTCCCAGAGCTAGCAGACCGGGACCTCCGGGGTCGCGCTGACCTCGGAGGTCTCCTGCATGCCCGTTGCGAAAGGAGTGAATGGATGAGCAGATTGATCACTACAAAGAAGGAATATGGCCTTTACGAAGAGGGAAAGGGAGCGGACAAGTGGTTGCTCGTGGCCTCGTTCCTGGTCCCCGGCGTGCTGGTCGTGGCCTTGCTCTTCTTGCTGACCAGCTATCGAGGAGGGATCGAGCAAGCCGTGTCAAGGCTGGCACTGCTGCTCCCAGTAGGGTTTTCGTTTGCCGCTGGAATGGTGGCCAGCGTGAACCCTTGCGGGGTTCTGATGCTCAGCTCGTACGCCTTCTATCAGATGCAATCAGAGGGTGAAGATGCCTCGCTGGCCAGGCGCGCAGCGCGGGCCGTGCTTGTGGCGGCGGTGATCACCCTCGGCTTTGTGCTGGTGTTCGCTGCAGCCGGGAGCATCATCACTGCCGGCGGGCGCTGGCTCGTGACCGCTCTGCCTGCGGCCGGGCTCTTGATTGGCATGGGTATGATCTTGCTCGGTCTGTGGCTGCTGCGCACGCGCCAGACCCTTGGCCTCCTCGGCGGCAAGCCGCTGGCCATTGATCCGCAGAGCAGCCTGCCATACGCCTTTGTCTTTGGGGTGGTGTATGCCGCAGGTTCTCTGAGCTGCACGCTGCCCATCTTCCTGGGGGTGATTGGCGCTTCACTGGTGGATGGGATGGGCGGGTTTCACGCCCTGTATCCATTCCTTGGTTATGCACTTGGCATGGGTTCTGTCATCCTGGTGGTCACAATGGGAGCCACTTTCTTCCGGCGCGCGATGGCGAGGTGGCTGCGCAATCTCATGCCGAGCATCCACCGCCTGAGCACTTTCTTCATGATTGGTGCCGGCTTCTATCTGGTGTACTATTGGCTGAGTGCGTAGTCAGGCCAGCACACGTTGCCCAGAACATCGGTTGTGTAGAAACCAGGTGTCTCTCAGACACCTGGTTTCTTGTATGCGGCTGCGGCATGTCATCGTTGCCAGTGAGGAGAAGATGTGCTAAGATACGGCTGCTGAGCATGGACCGCCCACTGTAACCGTGCGACGCTTTGGATCGTTGTGTGAAACGGCATGGTGGCACAGCTCCTTACCACCAAACTGCATATCCCACCAGCCCGTGCCGAGCTCGTTGTTCGACCACGATTGGTCGAGCGCCTGAATGCCGGGCTTTGTGGCAGACTGACGCTCATCTCGGCGCCTGCTGGTTTTGGCAAGACCACGCTTTTGAGCGAGTGGGCTTCTCGCTGCCCGCGGCCCGTTGCGTGGCTGTCGCTCGATGAAGGCGACAATGACCCCATGCGCTTCCTCGCTCACCTTATCGCGGCCCTGCAGAGGGTTGGAGCGATTGTCCCAGATGAGGTAACTGACCTGCCTCTGGAAGCTCGATCGGCGGCTACCAGAGCGTTGGTCACTGCCCTGATCAACCAGGTAGGCGCGAGCAAACTGGCCTTTGTCTTGATCCTCGATGACTATCATCTCATCGAAGAGCAAGCGGTCCACGACGCTCTCACCTTCTTGCTGGAGCACCTGCCGCCCAACATGCACCTCGTGATCGCCAGCCGCGCTGACCCGCCGCTGTCCATTGCCCGGCTGCGGGCACGTAGCCAACTGACTGAACTCCGACAGTCCGACCTGCGTTTCGACCTCCACGAGGTCAGCCAGTTCCTCAACGAAGTGATGCGCCTCGGGCTTGCGCCTGCTGACGTCAGGGCATTGCTCTCCCGCACCGAGGGTTGGATCGCAGGGCTGCAGATGGCCGCGGTGTCGATCCGAGGGCAGGACGCTGGACGCAGAACGCACCTCATCCGGGATCTCACGGGCAGCAATCGCTACATCATGGACTACCTGGTGGAGGAAGTCCTAGAGCGCCAGCCGGATCAGGTGCAGGCATTCCTGCTGCAGACATCTGTGCTGGGGCACCTGAGCGGGCCGCTGTGCGATGCGGTTGTCGCAGAAGGCGCCCAGGGCCAGCAGACCCTGGAATACCTTGACCGTGCCAACCTCTTTGTCATCCCCCTCGACAACCGTCGGGAATGGTACCGCTACCATCGGCTGTTTGCCGACCTGTTGCGCAAGCGTTTGAGCCAGACCGACCCAACCCTCGAAGCCACCTTGCACCGCCGGGCCAGCGCTTGGCATGAGAGCCATGGCTACGCGGCGGCCGCGATTGATCACGCCCTGTCGGCGGGGGACTTTGAACGGGCAGCGGACCTGATGGAGCAGACAGCAGAAGAGACGGTGATGCGCAGCGAGCTGGTGACATTCCTGCGCTGGGTAGCTCGTCTCCCCGATGAATTGCTTGCCGCCAGGCCGTCCCTGGCAGTCTTGCATGCCTGGGCCCTGCTGCTAACCGGCCGCTGGGTGGAAGCTGCCGACTCCTACCTTGATCAAGCAGCCACCGGTACCGACATTGCCTCCTGGAAGATGGCACCGATACGTGCTCTGATGGCCTTGTTCCAGGGCCGGGTGCTTGCTGCTGCCGAGATGTCCCGCCGGGCGCTCAAGGAACTGCCCAGACGGGAGTCATTCCTGCGCAGCATTGCGGCGTGGAACTTGAGCCTCTCACAGCTTGCGGAGGGGGATGTCAGCGCTGGCCGTCAGACACTCGAAGAACTCGTCCAGGCCAGTCAGCAGAGCGGGAACTATTCGGTCGCTGTGATGGCCATGGCCAGCCTAGCTCTGCTTCAGAGGCGCCTTGGGTGTCTCCGCGAAGCGGAGGTGCTCTACAGACGAGCACTCGAGTTGGCGACAGACGAACAGGGCAACCAGCTCCCCATTGCGAGCGAGCCGTTGATGGGTTTGGGCGAGATCTGGAGAGAGTGGAACGATCTGTCCCTGGCCACGCAATACCTTGAGCAGGGCATCGAGTCCGCCCAACGATGGGCAGAGACCTCCGCCCTGGACGGCTACATGTCCCTGGTGCGCGTCAAACAGTCGCAAGGCGACGTGGATGGCGCGGGCAATGTACTCCTGCTGGCACAACAGATGGCCGAGCAGTTCGACGGCACCGACCTGGATGACCTGATGGTCGATCTCCTACGCCTGCGGCTGTCCATCGCGCAGGGAGACATTGCGTCTGCGGAGCACTGGACCGGGCAGAGACCACGGGACAAATACCTGCACCCGGAAGAATGGGAGAGCGGCTTCGGGTTTGTCCGGTCGCACATGGACAAGTACGAGCGTATCTTGCTGGCACGACTGCGCATCGCCCAGCAACGGTCTTCTGAGGCCGTATCGTTGTTGGAACCGCTTCTGGCCCTGACGCAGAGCCTGAGGCGGGTGGATCTGTTGATCGAAGTCGAGGTGCTCAGGGCGCTGGCCCTTCAACAGCTGGACGACCAGGACCAGGCCCTGGCAGTCCTCGAACACGCGCTGAGCTTGGCCGAGCCAGGCGGGTACGTGCGCATCTTCGTCGATGAAGGCCCTCCCATGGCGCAGCTGCTGTACCGTGCCGCAGAGCGTGGTATAGCGCCGAAGTATGCCGGCCAGTTGCTGGCAGCGTTCCCTGCTGCGCCGACGGCAGAGGCCCGCGGCCCAGAGATGGTTGAGCCGCTCAGCAAACGGGAGCTAGATGTGCTGCAGCTCATCGCCGAGGGGCTGTCCAATCGAGACATTGCGGCACGACTGTTCCTGGCCTTGCCTACGGTCAAGTGGCACAGCAGCAACATCTACGGCAAGCTGGGTGTCAGTAACCGCACCCAGGCCGTCACCAAAGCCAGGGCACTGGGGATTCTCGCGACGGACTGAGCAACCAGGAACCCTGCCCGAGAACTGCTGTGACGGGCGCCAGCCATCACCCGCTCATCGCTCGCCACAACGATCCCGCCCCTGCCGGCGTCCTCACCAGCGAGCGTACTGGCGAACCATACCCCGACCATACTTTTGCATGGTGACAACTCTCCCACATGCGTTGTATACTGGTGACACAGCAGGACATCGGCACGCAGTTGATCCCTGCCGACTATGAGCATAGAAGTCAATCTGAGGGGACCTCCATGGCACCCAAAGCGGACCCAGGACAACCGTTGACCTACCAAATCAAAGTGCAGGGACAGCTCGATCGGGATTGGTCTGACTCGTTCAGCGGCATGGCGATCAGCCTCCGGGGCGATCACACGACGCTGACCGGCCTGGTTTCCGACCAGGCCGCTCTACGCGGCATGCTGAACAGGATGTGGGATCTAAACCTGATCCTGATTTCGGTCTTTGCCATACCTGATGAGCCTGTGCAAGCAAAGGAGGACAGCTGATGGAATGGACGTACAGCTTGGACACAACCGAAGAGCCATCTCTGGCCGCGGTAGGTGGCAAAGCGATGTCATTGATCCAGATGACGCAAGAGGGATATTCGGTTCCGCCCGGGTTCGTGCTTACAGCAACCTTCTTCGAACCGTGGCTTGAGTACGTGAAGGGAACCGCTGAATGGAACAGGACCCTCAACGGCACACCGGACGAGCTCCGGCAAAACACCATCGCGCTGAAGAAGGCGTGTGCGGGCTTGGACCTGGATGAAAGCCACAGGCAGGCTCTGAGCGAAGCGCTGTCCGAGTTGCAGGCAGACGAGGACGCCGCTCTGCTGGCCGTGCGATCCTCGTCACCTGAAGAGGATCTCGAGGCAGCTTCCTTCGCCGGTGGATACCAGACCATCCTCGGCGTCAAAGCACAAGGCGTCGAAGACGCCGTGCGGCAGTCCTTTGCTTCTGCCTTTGATGAACGAGTCTTTGTCTACAAGCGGGAGCACGGATTCGCCCTGGACCAGCCCCGCATTGCGGTCATTGTGCAGAAGCAGATTGCCGCCGACACGTCCGGCGTGGCCTTTTCCCTGAATCCGCTCAACAACTGCTACGACGAGGCGGTGGTCAACGCCAACTTTGGCCTCGGCGAGTCCGTTGTTTCCGGTATGGTATCGCCTGATTCGTTCACCATCGACAAGGTCTCCCGCACCGTCCTGGAGCGCAAGATCGGCGCCAAAGAGACGTCGATCTGGCTTGACTCAGACGGTGGAACATACCGCGAACCCTCTCCTTCACGCCTGCAGGCGTGCCTGTCCGACGACCAGGTGCTGGCATTGACTGATGTGGTGGCCGATGTGGAACGGGATTTCGGAAAACCCATTGACGTGGAGTGGGCTTTTGTCGACGGCCAGCTTCATCTGCTGCAAGCACGTCCTATCACCGCCTACTACCAACTGCCCGAGGTCATGATCACTCCTCCCGGAGAACCCAAGCGCCTCTACGCGGATCTGACCTTGACCAAGTGGGGCATGCAGCAGCCCGCGTCGGTGATGGGAACGGACCTTCTGGCTATCTTCAACCAGAAGATGATGGAATACACCATGGGCAAGGGTGTCGGGACCGAAGCGACGGAGCTCCTCAGAGTGTCGGCTGACGGGCGGACCTACGTGGCGATCTCAACCAGCATGAAGCTCCAGGGCAAGGGACGAGTGGCAGCCGAATTCAGGGCCATGGACTCGCTGACCGCTGAGATAATCGAGAACATCGACGAGAACGAGTACATGCCAAAGACGCTACCCCCTGCTCTCAAGGGGCTGCTGTTCAGGGCCATCCGCAACAATCTGGGTACGGTCTGGAGGACTATCCGGGCACTTTTCAGTCCGACAGCGGCGCGCCAGAAGTATCTTGACGATGAAAGCCGCCTTCGCAGCGAGCTGAGGGCGATGCGAGGCAAGCACATTCCCATCCGCGACGTGCCAGTGCGCGCGATGGAGATCATGATGGACAATCTGAACAGCTTCTTCCCCGTTCTGGCCGCGGCGGAGCTGGCCAAGTCGAGGATCAAGAGAATGTTCAGAGACGAAGAGCCAGCCGTGCGCAGTAGGCTAGCGTACCTGGAACGCGGTCTGCCGGACAACATTACGATCAAGATGGGGCTTCAAATGTACCGCTTGTCGCAGTTCCCAGAGATCAAGGATTGCACCTCGGCGGACGCGTTTGCCACGAGCTTGCGGGCGAGGGCGCTCTCTGCAGAGTTCCTGCAGGCATGGGATTCTTTCATGGACCAGTTCGGCTTCCGCAGTCCGATGGAGATGGACCCGGCCGCACCGCGCTACTACGAGCGACCCGAGGCATTCTTTGCGCAGCTCCGGACCATAGCTGAGAACACCGATCCCCGGTACAACCCTGAGGTCATTTTCGAGCGCGCAAAAGCCGAGCGGCAAGACGCCTACCAGCAGCTCCTGCGAGTTGCACAAGACAAGGGAACGCGCAAGGCAAGATCATTCCAGAAGAACTACAGGATCATGCTGGAGCTAGGCGGCTACCGGGAGAGCCCCAAGTACCACGCCGCCCGGATCACCGACATTTTCAGACGCCAAGTGCTGGAGGCTGCGAAGCCGCTGGTCGAGGCCGGGCGCCTCGAACGAGCGTCACAAGCCTTTGCCCTCACCATCGACCAGTTGGAACGGGCTCCAGTTGATGCTTCTCTTGACCTGAAACAGGCAGCCTGGGACAACAGTCGCTATCTGCGGAGGTTCCAATACGTGCGCGAGTTCCCGCGGGTCATCGACTCTCGCGGCAAGATCCTCCGCGCGCCAAAGAAAGAGGCGGCTGCAGGTGAGTTGGTCGGCGAACCCATCTCACCGGGGGTCATCCGTGGCCCGGTGAAGGTTCTACACACACCAGATGAAAAGCCCGTGCTCCCCGGCGATGTCCTGGTGGCACGCGCGACGGACCCAGGGTGGACACCACTGTTCCTCAACGCTGGGGGCATTGTGCTGGAGGTGGGCGGCATGCTCCAGCATGGCGCCTTGGTGGCCAGAGAATACGGAAAGCCGTGTGTCGCAGGCCTGGAGAATGCTACGTCCATGCTGACGGATGGGCAGGTGGTTGAGCTTGATGGAGCGAATGGAGTTGTAAAGCTTGTCTAGGTCCAGTTCATCGTCACGAGGCGCAAGCCACGCCGATGCTGGGGGAGGAGAGAAACCAATGGATAACATGGTGCGATCGTTTAGAGAACTGACTGCAGAGCAGAAGGTGTCTGCGGGCGGCAAGGGTGGCACACTGGCCGAGCTGTATCAGGCAGGATACCCTGTGCCCGACGGCTTTGTCATCCTGCCAGCCGCCTTCGTCGGCGATGAACTAAAGCCACAGGCCTGGGCACAAGTGCAGCAGCGCCTGGCTCGCACTCGAGAGGCGGACAAGGACAGCACCTTTGCCGTGCGCTCGTCAGCACTGAGCGAGGATTCGGCCTTGGCATCCTTTGCAGGCGAGTTCGAGACCGTGCTCGACGTACGCAGCGATGAGGAAATCTGGGATGCTATCCACAGAGTGCGCCAATCGCGGCTCAGCGAGCGCGTGCAGGCCTACAGCAAAGCCAAAGGCATTGACAGCGCTCACGAGCTTGCAGTCGTGATCCAGCAGTTGGTGCAGCCTGAGCACTCAGGTGTGCTTTTCACAGCCGATCCTGTGACTGGCACCCGCGAGCTCATGGTGGGCAACTACATAAGGGGTCTGGGCGACAGACTGGTCTCGGGAGAGGCCGAGGCACAGCAGTTCACGCTGCAAAAACCAAGAGGCCAGTACAGCGGACCCGCAGACCTGAAGGCGGCCGCCAGTGCCCTGTTCAAGATGGCCAGCCGTCTGGAAACGGACCTGGCAGGTCCACAGGACATCGAATGGGCGGTAGCCGACGGCAAGTTGTACCTGCTGCAATCGCGGCCCATCACCACTCTGGCCAAGTACGACCCCATGGCCGGTGTCTGGAATGAGAGCAACGCCGCGGACTACCTGTGGATCGACAACGGCGGGATCTACCCCGAGGTGATGACACCGAGCAGCATCTCGCTCTGGCAGGAATGGTTCCAGCAAGCAGAAGTGGCCGGTCACAGCATGATGGGATTCGTCGGAAACCGACTCTATGTCAACTACTCAACCACCTACGTGCTGATGCGCAAACTGATGAGAAAGAGCCACGATGACGCCATCGTGACCATGGACGTGAGGGCAGGGCACCTTCCTGTTGAGGTAGAGATACCTGAAGTGCCCATCTCCCTATGGGCACTGGTGAGGGACTTGCTCCCTGCGATGGTCAAAGGGCTCTCCAAACAGCGCAGGATCAAGGCGAACTACGCACAACTCATCGAAACCGCCGTGGGGCGATGCCAGGAGCTGAGCGAGAGGATCCGGCGAACACGACAGGCTGCCGAACTGGCGCCTCTGTGGCAGTCCGACCTCGCACCGCTGTTCGATGACATGCTCAACCTGTTGGACGGTACGAATGACGACTACTTCAACCCCTTTGAGGCGCTCCACCGGTCGCTCAGACAGCTGCTCGACCAGGACGAAGCGCGTGTCCTGCTGGCCACGTTGAGCGGCGGCCACAGAGCCGAGTTGGCCACCATGGGTGCCATAACCGACCTGGCCAGGGTTTCCCGCGGGGAGATGACCCGTGAGCAGTACACGGTCCTGTACGGGCACCGGCATCCCAATGAGAATGAACTGGCCGTGCCGCGCCCGAAGGAAGACCCGGGATGGCTGGACGAGCGTCTGAAGA
>JBFEPU010000067.1:0-11174 GCA_041549915.1 Anaerolineae bacterium
GCGTCATACACGAGCAGCGACGGTCCGCCACCCATCTTGACCGTTGTCTGCTCCTTATTGATGCCTGGCACATCGCCGGCGATATCCACTTCCAGGATGACAGCCACGTCTGGGTTGACACTGTACACGCTGGTCTTGGCACCACGCAGTCCAACCTCTTCCTGCACTGTGCCCACAGCGTACACAGTATTGGGATGCTTCCGGCC
This sequence comes from Anaerolineae bacterium, assembly GCA_041549915.1. Lineage (GTDB taxonomy): Bacteria > Chloroflexota > Anaerolineae > UBA2200 > UBA2200 > JBFEPU01. The sequence continues at coordinate 207 of JBFEPU010000067.1, forward strand.
TTTCAGTCGCTGTAGAGCCTGAATGAAAAGGGCACAGCCCAGGCGATCATCCCAGGCCTTGCCCATGTAGGTCTTGCCAGAGCTCAGCACAGTGAACGGGCAAATGGGGATAATCGGATCGCCCAGACGCACGCCAGCAGCCTTGACCTCATCGGCACTGGTCGCCCCGATGTCAATGTACATATCCTTCTTCTGCACTGGCTTCTTGGCTTCCTCCGCATCCAGAAGGTGCGGCGGTTTGGCTCCCAAGATTCCGAATACGTCCCCTGCAGAGCTCTTGATCACAACGCGTTGTGCCAGCATCACCTGATCCCACCAACCGCCCAACGGCACGAAGCGGATGAATCCCTCATCGGTGATTTGACTGACCATGAAACCGATCTCATCCATGTGCCCAGCGAGCATCACCCGTGGTGCATCCGCTGCGCCTCGTTTTTTGCCGATGATGCTACCCAGCTTGTCCTGCTCGATCTTGGCGACAGGGTCCAGATGCTGACGGATGGCTGCCCGTGCCTCGGTTTCGTAGCCAGGCACGCCGCAGGCTTCGGTCAGCTCCTTGAAGAGTTTCTCTGTTCCGTCCATGATTCTCTCTTCCTGTGGGTACTCGTGTGGCTAGATGTCGGCTGGGCCGCTCAAGAGTCCCACCAGAAGCTTGACGGCGTTCTGCACGTCGTCATAGTCCACCATTTCGGAAGGAGTGTGCACATAACGGCAAGGGATGGAGATCACGCCAGCAGCGATACCAGCACGCGAAGTCTGGATGGCCATCGCGTCGGTGGTGCCTCCTTCCAGAACCTCAAACTGGTGGGGCAGGCCCAGACGCTCGGCCGTATCTGCCATCCAGCTCTTGACGCCGGGGTGGGCGAGCATGCCACCGTCCTTGACTTTGATGGCAGGGCCGGCGCCGAGCGAAACCGCCATCGGGTGTGCTTCTGGCGTATCGCCCGTTGTGGTTACATCCACGGCGATAGCCACTTCTGGCTCCACTCCAAAGGCCGAGGTCAGTGCGCCACGTAGTCCTACCTCTTCCTGCACCGTGAATACAAAGTATACATCGTGAGGGGTTGTCTCCAGCTCCTCTGCGGTCTGCACGAGTATGGCACAGCCAATGCGGTCGTCGAAAGCCTTGGCTGTCAGGCGTTGGCCCAGATCTGAGAACGGCCGCATAAAGACCGCTACGTCGCCAACCTTCCTGGTCAGATGTTCCTTGTCCACGGCCCCGACGTCTATGAACATCTTGTCAAGGGAGGGGAACTCGTCTCGTTTCTCCGGTTTCTCTCTTCCGATGATCCCAATCGTCCCGTCGGCAAAGACCACCCGGCTGCCCAGCAGGGAGAGTGGCCTCACGCCGCCGATCCTGGTAAACCGCAGAAAGCCCTTCTCGTCGACGTGACTGATCATCACGCCGATTTCGTCCATATGCGCGGCGAGCATGATCCTGCGCGCTTGTACGCCTTTCTTGGGCTTGCGCTTCTTGAAAGCGATGAGGTTGCCCAGCGGATCCACCCGTATCTCGTCTGCGCGCCCAGCCATACGTTGCCTGATCCGTTCCCGCACGCCATGTTCGCTGCCTGACGCACCAAATGCTTCGGTCAACTCTTTGATGATCTCTTTCACTCGGCTCTCCTCCTGCTTCAGGTCTCCAGACCTCAATGGGCTCAGCCAGTTACCAGTTCAGGTCCACCTCGTGGATTCTGGCCAAAGTCTTGTGCATCAAGTGTACGGTGTTCTCCAGGTCGTTCAAGCTTAGCACACACGCAGGAGAATGGATATTGCGCGAGGGCACGGACACCACTGCCGAGGGCACTCCCTCCCTGGACAGATGGATAGCTCCTGCGTCCGTCCCACCGAGTCCAGGTTGCTTGAACTGGTAGGGAATGTCATTCTTTTCTGCCGTATTCACCAGGATTTCTACCAGGCGGCGGTCGGCTATGACCGATCGGTCCATGAGGGTGATGGCCGGACCTCCGCCCAGGGTTGTCGTGGGGCTAATATCTCGCTTCTTGGGAATGTCATCGCAGACCGTGCCTTCCAGCACAAAGGCGACGTCTGGTGCGATGGCGTGAGCCGCGACTCTCGCTCCGCGAAGCCCGACTTCTTCTTGAACAGTAAAGACGGCGTACAGATCAAACGCATAGGTGTCGCGCAGCAGCTCGATCAACACGGCACAGCCGGCCCGGTCATCGAACGCTTTGCCTTTCACTGTGCGCAGTTCGCCGCCGAGTTCACCGAAGGTGGCGTCGAACACGGCATAGTCTCCCAGTCTCACCAGGCGTTCAGCTTCTTCCTTGCTTGATGTACCGATATCGATGCTCATCTCGTTGACCGGAATCACCTGCTCACGTGCCTTGGGCTCCAGCAGATGGATGGGTTTGACACCAATCACTCCCGGAACACTGTCGTCGCCAATCAGCACCTTCTTGGCCAACAAGACACGCGGGTCAATACCGCCAACGGGTCGGAACCGCAGCGAGCCTTCCTTCTCCAGGTGCACGATCATCAAGCCGATTTCATCCATGTGCGCAGCAAGCATCACCTTCCTTCTGCTGCTGGAGGCCTTGCGACGTGCCTGCCCGGTGCCCTTTTTCAGAGCGATGAGGTTGCCCAGGGTATCCACACGGTGCTCATCCACCAAGTCCTTGATCGCATCCAGAATCAGTTGGCGCACGGCGTCTTCGTGGCCTGATACACCAGATGCTTCCGATAGTTCTCTTAGCAGCAACTGTGTCCTCCTATATCACGCTTGCGCGTCGCCCAAGCCGAGCTCCTGGGCGAATGCCTCGTCCAGGCCGGCTATGAACAGAGCCAACAGGCGACCGATTCGTTCCAGGTCTTTCAAGGAAAGCGTCTCAACGGTGGTGTGCATGTAACGCAAGGGGATGGAAATGAGGCCCGTGGGTATGCCCTCTCGGGTGACCTGAATGGCCCATGCATCGGTGCCACTGCGTCCCGGTATGGGATCGGTTTGGTGGGAAATCTCGTAGGATTTGGCCGTTTCTATCAGGCGCGAGTAGATTCGCGGGTGGATATTGGGGCCAAAGCCAATGGCTGGCCCGCCGCCAACGCTCACAGTATCCACCTCGGATACGCCCATCATATTGCCGTGGCCCACGTCGATCGCGATGCCGATGTCGGGGGCGATGCCAAACGCACTGGTCAGTGCGCCCTTGAGCCCTACTTCTTCTTGGACGGTGGCCACTGCATGCACGTCCCAGGAGTGTCTCATGGTGCTGAGGTGCTGCAGACAACCCGCGATGCATGCCACTGCAGCGCGGTCATCGAAGGCTTTGCCCGCAACCAGGCCATTGGCGAGTTCCGTGAACGTCCGCTGCAGGGAGATCACATCGCCTACCCGCACCAACTTGGCCACTTCCTCTTCTGACATCCCCACGTCGATGAAGAGGTGGTCCAAAGGCACAACCTTCTTTCGCTCCTCCTGGGTCAGCACATGCGGTGGGCGCATGCCGATGATCCCTGGGAGGTCCTGCTGGCCATGTACCGTAACCTCCTGGCCAGGCAGAACGCGGAGGTCGAAACCACCCACCGTCGAGAAGCGCAAGAACCCTTTCTCCAGCTTGGTAACCACTAACCCAATCTCATCCATGTGCCCGGCCAGCATGATGCTGCGACCCGGAGAGTCTGGTGCGGCTTCCCCGCGCTTCAGCGCGATCAAGTTGCCCATAGTGTCCACGCGAATGTCATCGGCGTACTTGGCGAACTCATCACGCACCACTTCGCGCACATTGACTTCATAGCCCGAGACACCCTTGGCCTCAGAAAGATGTTTCAGGAATTCCTTGAGTTGCACGCAGCTGCCTCCTCTTGGCGGTGTGTGGGGAATGACACGCCATTATAGTCCATGTCAAAACGCTGTCCAAACAACTCTTCATGACCCCGGATGTGAGACGTACCTGGAGTTCTTGGACGGCGTCTCACGTCGGCCTAGCCAGAGGTAGGTGAAGGTGTCGCTTCGCCAGTCGGCGAAACAGCTGGCGGAGGTGTCTCAGTGGCTGGGGCGGGGGATGTCTCCGTGGGTGCGAAGGTGGCAGCCATTGTCCCCGTTGGCGTCGCGGTGTCAGGAGGAGGAGCAGTGAGCGTCGTTGTCGGTGTCTCGCTCGGCGTCGGAGCAACGGTCGATGTGGGAGAGGGGCTGGGTGTCATCGTCTCCGTTGCTCTCGGAGTGGCAGACGGGCTGGGAGCGACTGTGTCCGTTAGCGACGGCGTGGGACTGGCCGTTGCAGTCTCTGCTACCAGGGGGCTTGGAGATGGCGAAGACGTGAAGGTCGGCGATGGTGTTGCACTCGGGATCGGGGTCACGGTGGGCGACGGGGTGTGCGTGGCCGTGATGAGTGGCACCAGCGTCGGCGGGATGAACTCAGTTGGGATGACCGTACGCGTGGCCGTCGGAACAGCGGTAGGCGAGCTGAATTGCCAGCGCAGGATCAGGCTGCCAAAGCCCAGGCAGTACAGGCATGACGAAACAACAATTGCGACGGCGATCAAGAGGTATAGCAGCCTTTGACGTGGCGGCAGGTGCTCGTAGGTATCGAAGAGTCTTCTCACGCGCTCTTCCTGAACGAGGTCTTACGTTGGGCTGATGTGATGAGTTCAGGAGCTCCTGGGATCCCGGTTCTAGCTGGCACAATGGCACCGCCTGGCACCACTTGCTCCATTCCCAAGCAGCCTGCTCTGCCAAAGAGCCCCCTGTGCGAACTCGAGGATCCGACCTCGCGAGTTTTCTCGTTATGGCGGGAATCATATCACCATTCGACGGGCTTGTCAAGCAATTTGACTGATGGCGGCATGGCACTAGAATTACCGGTTGCTGCGTCGCCACTGCGCTCTGACTGGCGGAACGATCACTTCTTTCCCAGCGTCTTTGAACCAGCACCTTCACTCCTGGGTGTTTAGAGTAGCCTGGATTAACTGAGGATAGGAACAGACGATATGCTACGTTCGAAACTAAAACTCGAGGAAGGCTGGACGACCTTCCTGCTGTTGTTGCTGATGCTGCTGAGCGTGATGTGGGCAGTGCGCGCGGCCGAATGGACGGAAGGCCTTGGGATCCTGCCGTGGATTGCGATAGTCGCCATGGCCTTTGGCCTGGCGCTAGCGAAATGGAGGCGGCTTCCAGGCATTATAGCTCACCTCTTGAGCTTGTCGGTTGGTTCCGTGTTCGTGACCATGATGTTGGACAATGTGTTCCAGTCAAAGGTCCTGGTGGCTGCGCTGGTGTCACCCAACCAAGGCTTGTCGGCAAGGGTGACGATCATGTATCAACAGGCTCTTCGCTGGCTGCTGGATCCCAGCGGAGTAGAAGCCTGGCTGTCTAACTTTATGTTCGTCGCGAGCCTGGCCGTACTGACCTGGCTGATTAGCCATTTCAGTACCTGGTTTGTGTTTCGATCCCACTGGGCATGGGGTGCCATCGTCCCCGTAGGTGCTGCATGTGTCCTCAACATCTACTATGCTCCGCCTCGGTTGATCATCTACTTCTTCTTGTACTGCCTCTGTGCGCTCCTCTTGGCTGTGCGCATGCATGTGTACACTCGCCAAGTGGCTTGGCGCGAGGCAGTGGTGAACTACAACCTGGACGTGGACTTGACCTTCCTGCGCGATGGGATGATTGTTTCATTGCTCGCACTCTCCTTGGCTTGGACGGTGCCGGTTGCTGCCCGAAGCCCCAAGCTTGCCGACTTTTGGGCTGAGTTTGAGCAGCCTTGGCAGGAAGTTCAGACCCTGTGGACTCGGCTGTTCACCTCATTGAACTTCCGAGGTCGGTCGAGCCTGGTTCGTTTCGGCCGCACCATGACGCTGGGTGGCGGGGTGAATCTCAGCAACGTTCCTGTCCTCGAAGTGCAGGCGACGGAACCACACTACTGGCAGGCTGTGATCTATGACAGATACACGGGAAGCGGCTGGGTCAACACAGATCAAGAGACCTTGGTAGTGGCGGCCAATCGGCCAACGTTTAGTCCTGCCCGTTATCAGATGCAGCAGGAGTTCACGCATGCCGTGCGTATGCAGGAGTCTGGGGAGGCCCTGCTGTTCTTCGCTGGACAGCCACTGGGGAGCAGTTTGCCTGCCAGGGCGAGCCTCAGTTTCGTAGAGACTCCTGAAGGGCAGCGAGCCACGGATGTATCGATGCTCTCTGCTATGAGAACGTTGGGCCGTGATCAAAGCTATACCATCACTTCCCTCGTCTCAAGGGCCACGGCAGGGCAGTTGCGTGCTGCTGGCACCGACTATCCGGACTCGGTATCGGATCGCTACCTGCAACTGCCCTCCACCTTGCCGAGACGAGTTCGGGTCTTGGCCGGTGACATCGTGGAAGGGATCAGCACGCCTTACGATCAGGCGGACGCAATTCAGAACTACCTGCGTCGCATTCCCTACGACCGGGCAATCAGTGCACCTCCCGCTGGCTATGATCCTGTGGACTGGTTCCTCTTTGAGAATCGCAGGGGATACTGTGACTACTATGCCTCCGCTATGACCGTCCTGGTCCGTTCGCTGGGCATCCCTGCCCGCATTGCGCAAGGATATGCGTCCGGCGAGTACGTCCCTGACTCGCGCAGCTACCAGGTGCGCCAACTGGATGCGCATGCATGGCCTGAGGTGTACTTCCCCGGCTACGGTTGGGTGGAGTTTGAGCCAACTGCTTCTCAACCCGTGATCTCGCGTCCGGAGCAAGGCTCAGTTCCTCTTTTGCCTGGTCTCGACGTGCCACTGAGCACCGGGCGGACAGAGGAAGAGGACAAGTACGGTCCGGACCAAGTCGCTGCAGAGGGAGAGGACATCATAGACATCGAGTTGGCCGAAACCGGGCCATGGTACTCCCGACTGGTGCGTCCGGTGGTGGCTCTCCTAGGGGTACTGCTTGGTGCAGTCATGGCGGTTCTTGTTTGGTGGTACGCGAGCCTTCGGGGCTTGAACGTGGCGGAGAGTGTGTACGAGCAGATGCGTCGGCTCGGCGGCCTGTTGGGCGTGCCTTACCGGTCGCACCAGACACCCCTTGAGTATGGCGAGTCACTGGTGCAGACGCTCGTGCAAGGCCGGGACGAGGTGCGCCGTCTGGTTGCCTTGTACGTCAAGCAGCGCTTTGGCCGGCGCGGTCTGAGTGACGCCGAGGAGCTAGAGCTCCAGGAGCGGTGGCGGGAGCTGCGCCCACTGCTGTGGCGTCGCGTTCTGACGCCGAGATGGCGGAAGCGCAGACCCCTCTCACCAGCGTGGGTGTCATCGAGTTCGCTGCGTCCGTCAAGTTCGCTCGATTGAACGTCAGCTCGTAGCCTGGTCTGCCCGAGTCATGAGCCAACTGGCAGCGCCGATGCCCCTCCCGTGCAACCAGTACGTTGGACCTGGAGGTGGGCTTGGGATACCGCGCAGTGCCTTGGCGACGTACGGTCTGTGTCCTAGCATCCATTGCATCGGGGGCGTTTGCCGCATATCTGCTCGGCGCCGCTCTCTCATCGTCTGGCCTGGCAGTTGGTTTTGAGGGCCAGCTGTATCTACCACTCGTCGCCAAACCCAGACCAACCCCAACACCTACACCCACAGTCACACCGCTGCCTCCCATTCTGCAGGTGCGTGTAGAGGAATCCTGCAGTGACTTCCGGGGCGGGAGCAGCCAGGATCCCAACGGTGAGTACGTGTGTTTCATGAACCATGACTGGCGGGCCGCGGACATGACTGATTGGCGTGTGCAGGACGCCGCTCAGCACACCTACGTCTTCCCGCATTTTGTCCTCGACCCGGGGGCAATTGTAAGGTTACACAGTGGCCCAGGCACCAACACGGCTACTGAACTGCACTGGGCCAGGGGCTTGATCTGGAACAACAACCACGACGTTGTCTACCTATACGACTGCTTCGCCCGCCTGGTCACTTCCTACGTGTACTAGTGACAACGCTACCGCTGTGACGTGCCTGCGAGTTTGGCACAGGGAGGCGCTGCTCCCGTGATTTCGGAGCAAAGCCAAAGTGCAGACCTTCTGGGCCTGCACTTGGATGCCATGCTGATCTGGTCAACTGCGTGACAGGTGGCGTATTCCTACCCTCCGCCAGTCTGACTGCCCCTCCGCTGCGATGCGAGCGGGCTTTTGTCCCGTGCTCCGGAAGAGCCGCTTGATGCGCAGGCGTTCCTAGGGAAACGTGTAGGTAACGTTCAGCTTGGGGCGCTGGTATCCTACTCGCCACTCCGACGAGTGGAAGCGTACGTCTTGGTCCACATCCTGCGCCACCAGCAGCAGCCCGTAGTTCGTCGCCGGATTCGCTGCCCAGTCCTCCACCGCTGAGGTGACATCCCACTCGTAGAACCGGTCTGTGAAGTAGACAAACCTGGATGCCAGAGCCGTGCCCAGTCGGTCGCTACCCACGTTATCACAACCAGGGGTGTCCCACATCGCACCCGAGTTGGCCTTGTACCATGTTGCCTGAGTAACGTCCCATGGACGTATCACTGGAAAGACAGAGACCCTCATGCCATAGAGCGTACGCCTGGACCAGGCGAATAGCGACAGTTCGGCGCTGACAATCTGGGCGTTGGTCGGGATCTCGCCGTCCAAGTCGAAGCGTAGCAACACCCGTTCGGTCCCGTTTTCTCGTCCACTGATCCGTAGGCTGTCGTCCGGGTACCAGGGCGTGTATGGCCGGTAGGCGCTCAAGAAGGTGTCGCTCGCGCCGGTATAGCCCACGCTGGGGTACATCTCCTGTTGGAAGGTGCGATACAACGGTGTGGCCGTAGGGGTGGCAGTAGGCGTGTCGGTCGGAATCAGCGTAGGCGTAGGGCTCTCGCTGGGTGTCTCGGTGGGGGTAGGCGACGTAGTTGCAGTGGGCGTCCTGGTAGACGTCGGTATGAGCGTAGGCGTTGACGTCCCTGTGGTGGTTGACGTCGGAGTCGGCGAGGGTGGCTCCGCGAAGTACGAAACGACCAATTCGGGGCGCTGGGTTTGGTCGGGCATGTCCGAGGTACGTATTTGGTATTGTGTGCCTATGCCTCTGGGGATGATGACGATGCCTTCGTTGGAAGCAGGGTTCTCGACCCACTGCTGCGCCATTTCGGTCAGATCCCACGTATAGAAATCGTTCGTATAGTTCAGCGTTGCAGTAGCAACGACTGTGGGATCGTAGTCAAAAACCGGGTCGTTGCAGCCAGGTTGGGCCCAGAAGCTGGTGCCAGTCGCCTGGTTCCAGGTTGCCTCGCTCTCGTTCCAGTGCCGCTTCACTGGATAGGCATCGGCCTCGATCTGGTAGGGATGCGTGCGATACCAGACAAAGACCTGGAGTGTTGCTTCCGTCACGGCTGCCGAGGTGGGAATTCGCGAGATATCGAATTTGATCAGTATGCGCTCCCGCCCGTCCTGGCTGGAATGCAGTCTCATCGTGGCAGAGCCACCGTCATTGCGGTCAGGCTCGTACAGTGCGATGTAGGTGTCGGCCACGCCGGCGTAACTGGGTTCCGGGCTGACCCCTTTGCGGAAAACGAGGGTTGTTGCTATCTCGTCTGCCCTTGCCAGTGCAGGGACACTACTCCCCGCTGCATTCAGGCTGGATCTTGCCCAACTCGTGCTGCTCAACAAAAGTGCGAGCAGCACGATCGTAAAACCAATCAACGCAAGCGTCGTTGCGATGGAATTGCGAGGCTTGACAGTGGACAGCGCTCTGCTCATGGAACATGACCTCCTGTGACCCTGGCTCATCGGGGGCCTCTCGTCACCGTACCCGGATTTCTTCCCTGCCGCCCGTTGGGAAGGGGGGGTATGGACTCATCTATTATGACGCTGTTGACCTGGATGGATTATGCCTCACTGTGTATTTCGGTCTTGCCAGCCTCGCTGAGAGTACGGTTCTCCACCCGTCGCTCCAGCACTCACGGTGCAGAATGGCAGCGCGGTGCACCTGCCTCGATCCCGCACTTGCACTGCGCCGCGGTGCAGCCATTATAGCCTCACAAGCTCGATAGCAGCAAAGAATGAGGCGTTTTCAGTTGGGCTGTGTGCAGCGCCATTCGCTGCATCTCGATTGGTCACTCGCACGCCATCTTGAACTGGACGTTCTCGACCTCAAAGCCGCGCATGGTGATCAGCCGGTAGTGACATCTGACTATGCGTTGGCCGACGAGCAGCAGAGTGCCAGAATAGGGGTCGGTCTGCAGTGAGTTCAGGTGCGCGTGCCCGGCCACGTAGATTGGCACGTTGTAGGCCAAGAACCGTTGCCGCAGCTTCTCTTGGTCGAGCCTACTGCAGTACTCGAGCGGGAAGTGTCCGAAGATGATACACGGCTTTTCCGTGGTCAGTGCCGCGTCCAGGGCGGCATAGTTGATCGCTTCGGTGTTGATACCGATCAGTCGGTAGTCGCCGACGTCCCACGTCCACTCCAGCGGTCCTATGTATGTTTGGAAGAGATGCGGTGTATCATGGGGGCCCATCACAGCGCGCCAGGGGATGGTTGTGCTGTTCGTCATGTCGTCCACGTAATTCAAGTACTCGCCCAAAGTGCCGTGCTCGGTGCAATCACCGGTGTCCACCATCACTTGTGCCTGGTCGGTGAGGGTACTCACCACGAGCGGGAGGCGCTGGGACTCTATCCAACCCAGGCCGATATGTGCATCGGTTATGTGTCCGATGATCAGGGGCGATAGAGTGGGCGTTGGGCTAGGCGTGTGAGTCGCCGTGGGTGTGCTAGTTGCGGTGTGGGTGGCTGTTGGGCTTGCAGTGAACGTGGTAGTTGGGGTTGGTGTGGCGGTAGGTGTCGACTGCTGAGGAGGTCGAGTAGCGGAGACACCCAGCAAGGCGATGGGCAGATAGATTCTGTTGCTTGCAGCTGCGCCATCTGTTGTGACCGTGTGCATGTCAGCAGCCACAGGCACCTTCATGCCTGCACTGCTCGCCATGTACGCTGCCGTCTCACCTGCAGGACTTGCCCAGTGCCCTTGAACAAAGCGAGGCATCAGTACGAGCGGTAGGAGCA
>JBFEPU010000068.1:0-11081 GCA_041549915.1 Anaerolineae bacterium
AACGGAGGGGAGAGCCTATGGTGCCCAAGATCATGAGACAAGGCACACTGACCCCGTGGCTCTATCTGGCAGCTGCTGTGGCCATCACGACCATGGTTATCGACATCCTGAAGGCGTTCGACATTGTGTCCGTCATGACCGGTGCCTTGGATGGCAGCGAGGTGATCGCCAACCGCATCTTCAGGTTCATCGTTACGAACCAGGGCCGCTCGATGGCCATTGCTGTGCTGCTCATCGCGCTGACCATCCCCATCATGACCATCAACGTGCGCCGCTTCCGGGGGAAGAACGACAAAGCTGCCCCCGGATGCTGCATGGTCGCACGCTTCGGGCCCCGACCATCCACTACATGGCCAGCCAGCTGGTCAGTGGCCTGGGCCACATCACGTCCCGCCTGAGCTGCCTTCCCTGCACGACCAGCGGCCAGTTGACGCTCCTCGGTCCTGTGCTTCCCACTCACTGTAGACACAACCGCAGTAGCGCTGCTGATACATATCGTGTTCGCGCGCTGTGTGTCCTCTCTCAGCCCAGCCCCGGCGAAAGTTCTCGAAGTAGAACTGCAACCCCAGTTCGCCAGCCAGTTGCTCACCAATGCTGCGTATCAGCCTCTGTTGCTGATGGGGGCTGATCAGGAGAGTTGTGGTGAAGGCATCGAAGGCATGCTGACTTGCCACCTGCGCTGTGCGTGCAAGTCGCAGACGGTAGCAGATCGCGCAGCGCTCCCCGAAAGCTTCGTGGCCCATAACGGCGCGGAAGTAGACGGGCATTTCGTACCTTTCCGACCAAACCATAGGTAGTTCTACTTCCGCTGCATAAGCGCGCACGCACTCACGCCGCCGCTCGTGTTCGGCGAAGGGATGAACGTTGGGGTTGTACCAGAAGCCACTCAGCTCAAAGCCCTGTTCGCGCAGCCGCTTGATGGTGTAGGTACCGCAGGGGCCGCAGCAGATATGCAGCAGCAAGCGCTTACCTTGACCAGGCTTCTCCTCAAGGCTCTGCGCCGGACGCGCCGGCAGCGCCACAGCGTAGGGAAGTTGGATCGTAAGGGGGGACTCGGTGACCAGCTCGGCCTTGCCCTCGGCAAGCAGCCGACATGCCTTCTTAGGGGAGCATGGTGAGAGGCGCTGGCCTGTTGCGTCGAGAACGACAACCTGCGACATCGTCCTACAGCAACGTGGGCTGCTGGGGCCGCTCCGAATAGGGTAACCCGAGGTGCTCATACGCGTGTCGAGTGGCCACCCGCCCGCGGGGCGTACGCTCCAAGAAGCCCAGCTGCAGGAGGTAGGGCTCGCAGACATCCATAATAGTGTCTGCTTCTTCGCTGAGAGCCGCAGCTATGGTCTCCAGGCCGACCGGGCCACCGCTGAACTTTTCGATGATGGTCTGCAGGATCCGGCGATCAATCTCGTCCAGCCCCAATGCATCGACCTCCAGCAAGCCCAGTGCCTGTGAGGCGATCTCCTCGGTGACCATCCCGTCAGCCCGTACCTGTGCATAGTCTCGCACCCGCTTCAACAGGCGGTTGGCGACACGCGGAGTGCCGCGCGCCCGACGGGCAATGGTCCGTGTCCCCCCGAGATCTATGGCAATCCCGAGGATGCCGGCCGAGCGACGAACAATGGCTTCCATAGCCGGGAGTTCATAGAAATCAAGGCGATACACGACGCCAAATCGATCGCGAAGAGGCGAACTCATCAAAGCAATGCGCGTCGTAGCGCCAATAATGGTGAAGGGAGGCACCTTCAGGCGGATGCTGCGCGCGCTGGGTCCCTTGCCAATCACAATGTCCAGCGCAAAGTCCTCCATTGCAGGGTACAGCACCTCTTCCACCGGATGCCCCAGGCGGTGGATTTCGTCGATGAACAGGATGTCGCCCTTGTGCAAGTTGGTGAGGATTGCGGCCAGGTCGCCGGGGCGCTCAATAGCAGGACCGGAGGTGATCCTGATGTGCACGCCCATCTCGTTGGCGATGACGTGAGCCAATGTCGTCTTGCCCAATCCGGGTGGACCATAGAGCAAGATGTGATCCAATGACTCCTCTCGACCTTGAGCTGCGGCAATGCAGATGCTCAAGCCTTCCTTCACCTTGTCCTGCCCAATGTACTCGGACAGCTGCTTGGGGCGAAGGCTGGAATCGAGGATGATTTCCTCCGGTTTTCGCTTGGGCGAGATGATGCGCTGCTCCATATCGTATTCCCCAGGAAACTGAAGGGATTATACCACATGGATGGGGCTGGGGAAAGGTTAACAGCGAGGGCGGGAACCTGGGTTCCCGCCCTCGAACAGTGCACGCTATTGGAGGTGACAGGCTGGCCTACGGTGCAGCGCGAGTTGAGACATACCGTCGCGAGGTTTGTGCTTCATCTCCCGCGACCTTCGCATAGACGGGTGTACACCAGTGCTTGTACTTGGCCACCTTGCCGCGAACGATGTCGAAGTACAGATCGCGTAACTGCGCGGTGATGGGCCCCATACAACCATCACCCACCGGCCGGTTGTCTATTTCGCAAATGGCCGCAACCTGTACGCCTGTTCCGCAGAAGAAGGCTTCGTCGCAGACATACAGCTCGGTGCGGTCCACGGTGCGCTCTTGGACAGGAATCTGAAGTTCCTCACGCGCCAGTTGCAGGAGCGTGGCGCGAGTGATGCCTTCTAGAATATCAGACGTTACGGAGGGAGTGATGAGCACACCATCCCGCACCATGAAAAAGTTCTCCGCACTGCCTTCTGAGACACTCCCGCCGCGAGTGAGCACAATGGCTTCGTCAAACCCATTCATCTCTGCTTCACTCTTGCAGAAAGCTGAGTTGATGTAGGCCCCGGTGCACTTGGCGCGAGCAGGCAGCGAGGTGTCATAGATGCGGCGCCAGGAAGAAACACAGACCCTACACCCCGTTTCCTGCTCAATGTACTTGCCAAAGGGCAGTGAGAAGAGCGCAAAAGAGTCCTGCACACCCTTCAGGCGCACACCGATACCCAACTGAGACTTGTAAGCCAGTGGACGGATGTAGGTATCTACCTCAAAGCCTTCCCGCCGCAGCAAGTCAACGGTGAGATCACCCAGTTGCTCCACAGTGTACGGCAGATCGATCAGCAGAATCTTGCACGAACGGTGCAGCCTCTCGTAGTGCTCCGGCATGCGGAAGATGTAGAGCTGCTTTTCTTCCTCATTCCAATAAGCACGAATGCCCTCAAAACAGCCTGTGCCGTAGTTGAGGGCCTGCGTCATGATGCTGACCTTCGCTTGCTCTATGGGTACAAACTTGCCTTCGAAGAACGCGTACCTGTTGTCAACCAACTCTCGCCTCCTTGTCTCCCGTCGTTGGGGTTGTGCGAGGCATGGAAACATGCCTCAGACTACCTTGTCTGATAGCGAACTCGCTACTTCGATATTATCGGATTTTGGCTGATCTGTCAAAAGCTATCTCGATTCGAACGGGCTGGTCTCGCACGCCCAGAACTGCGGCCTTCGCCCCTGTTGTCCCTCTCCATAGAGGTAAGCCGCGAACATGCCAGCTACTCCACAAAGGACGTCACTGCCGACAGCGGGCGTCTTGCCGTCTGTCCTACCGGCTCTGCCACGGGTTGACCGATGGGCACCATGGCCACCGGGCGCAGGGTACTCGACAAGCCCAGCGCGCGCGCTGCTGCCCTCTCGTCGAAAGCACCGACCCAACAAGCTCCCAGGCCAAGAGCCGTTGCAGCCAGGAGTATGTGTTCGATTGCCGCTGCCGTGTCCTGCAAGCAGTACAGGTTTATACCTCGCGACCCATAGCCCATCGCTGAGCGCTCTGGTTCAGCGCAGACGACAATTACCACCGGCGCCTGCGCCACGAAGCTCTGTCCATACGCCGCCTCCGCGAGCGCTCGTTTCATCTCATCTCTCCGCACCACCACAAAGTGCCAGGGTTGCAGATTCCCGGCTGAGGGAGCACGCGTGGCGGCAGCAAGGATCCTGTGCACCATTGACGCGCTCACTTCTGCAGGGCCAAAACAGCGTACACTGTGTCGGCGGTCAATGACCGTCCATAGGTCCATTGTGGTCCTCTTTTTCCGTGACACGAAGTTCCCAGCCCTGCAGTTCATGCACAAGGTGATGGGCAGTGAGGTCAAGCTGCAGTGGCGTCACAGATACCTTGTTGGCTGCAAGGGCACCGATATCTGTGCCATCCTCGATCACGCCCGTTGGCGGCTCCCCACCAATCCAGTAGTACTCCCGGCCACGCGGATCCTGTCGCCTGACCAAGACATCACGGTAGATTCGTCTGCCGAGCCTCGTGATCTCCACCCCTGTGATTTCGTGGCAAGGGACATCAGGCACATTGACGTTCAGAAGCAAATCCCTGCGCCCACTATCGAGCACCCTGCGGGCCAGCAGAGCTGCATAGCGTGCGGCACAGCCAAAGTCCATGGGGCCACTATGCCGGGCAGCCAGCGAAACAGCGATGGCAGGGATGCCAGAGATGAGTGCTTCCAGAGATGCTGCGACAGTACCTGAGTAGGTCATGTCCTGTGCCACATTTGCTCCCCAGTTGATGCCAGACATGACGATGTCGGGCTGCTGAGGCAAGACTCCAAGAACGGCCAGGGCCACGCAGTCAGCTGGGCCGCCATTGGTCACCAGAGCCGCGCTGCCGTCGGCCAGCACGACATCTTGCACCCGCAGCGGCTTGTGCATCGTCTTCCCATGGCCGGTGGCGGACCAGTTGTGGTCGGGGGCAAAGACTGCCACGTCGCCCACAGTCTGCATCTCCCGTTTGAGAGCGAGCAGACCCGGCGCATCCACACCATCATCGTTGGTCAGCAGTATCAGGCTCATAGGCCCACCTTGCGCCTCTCTGCAGGCCGGAGCATGTTGATGACTAACGCCAGGCCGCACAGACCTACCAGAGCAAATGCGGTGACCCAGTTCAACAGGAAGAACGTTCGCGGAGCGTAGTGTTTCTTGTGAAAGCGCCACATCGCACGATAGAATTCGATGGTCATGGGGACCCAGCGCTTTCTGGTGGACTGGCTCTTGTAGTGCGTGACCACCACCGCCGGATTGTAGTAGACTTTCCAGCCGTGGTCTACCTTGATACGGTAGCAGAGGTCAAGGTCCTCCGCGTACATGAAAAAGCGCTCATCGAGCAACCCCGCCTGGTCGAGTGCTTGGCGACGTATCCACATGAAAGCACCGACGACGGAATCCACCTCAGCCATCTGGTCGGGATCGAGGTAACCGAGGTTATAGCGATTGAAGCGCGGGCTCTCCGGATACCGCTTGCTGAGTCCGAGCAGGCGGTACAGTGCGACATCCAAGGTGGGGAAGCTGCGCCGACAGGCGAGATCCAGGCTACCATCGGCCAGCACGAGCTTGGGGCCTGCCACGCCAGCATCCGCGTGTTCCTCCATAAAATCCATCATGTCCTGCAGCGCAGTCGGCGGCAGAATAGTATCCGCATTGAGCAACAGCAGGTGTTGGCCCCGGGCCTGGCGGAGGCCAAGGTTGTTGCCGTAGGCATAGCCACCGTTGACATCGCTCGCGATTAACTGCACCTGCGGAAACTCCCGCTGCACCATCTGTACACTGTCGTCAGGCGAACAGTTGTCCACAACGATGACATTGTACTCAAAGTCGACCTTGCTGTTGAAGACGGAATTCAGGCAATCGCGCAGCAGGTCACGCGTATTGTAGTTGACGATGACAACTGAGAGATCCATGATCCAGCTCTCGACAGGGGCGATGTGGCTCAATCGCGCCAGTTGGGGATATGCTGACGGTGGCGCCACCGCCAGTAGAGACCCGCAGGGTAGCCTAGCATCTTCGCTACGTCTCCAACCACACGTATGATGGGAACCAAAAGAATGGCCTGCAGACGGTCAAGGGCACTCAAAGACTCGAGAGCTGGCAGCAGCCGCCTATAAGGCGTGGCAAACATGACAGCCGCGCCCATGATCAGAGGGACGACCCAAACCAGGCTCTTGGTGGCAATCAGCCAGAGAAGGATGGGGAGAGCAACCAGATAGGTCAGATAGCGGATTATGTGCCTCCCACGCCACAGATCCGCCTTGCCGTCGCCACGGCCATAGCGGTAGTATTGTCTGTAGAAAGCGTGGAGGCTGCTCCTGGGACGGAAATGGGCAACAGCATCGGGTACAAAGACGAAACCGTAGCCCTTGGCCCGCAGCCGAAGGTCAAGAATGAGGTCTTCACAGTAGTCCAACCACTCGGGATAGCCACCTACCTCCTGCCACGCACTCTTCAGGAAAGCCACCGAACGACTGGAGGGCAAGAAGCGCTCGGGCGCGACGTCGGCCAGCTCAGGAAGCGTTGTGGCCCCCAGGGCGGCTTCAAAGGCATTCGTTGTCTCCGGTCGAAAGAAACCACAGGCCACAACAGGGCTAGTGCTGGCTGCCCGATCCTCTTCAAAGGGTCGCAGCAGGCTGGCCAACCACGTTGGTGCCAGACGGACTCCTGCATCGGTGGAAGCGATGACCGGTCCGCGAGCGCTGGCGATTGCCACATTCCTGCCGCGCGATATGTTGGAGCCGGGCTCAACCAAGACCCGGAGCGGCAGACGCTGCCTGTCCTCCCAAGCTCGCAGCTGAGCCAGCGTATCATCGGTGGATCCCCCATCCACGATGACCACCTCGTCGGGTTGCCGAGTCTGGGAGCGGAGTGACTCGAGCAGTTTCGCCACAGAGTCACTTTCGTTTCGCACAGTGACAATCACCGAGACCTGCGCCCTTGGCAATGCACCTCCCCCATAGCCGGGCCTATTATAATGCGTGGGTGTGATTTCGACAATCGACGTGCAGGTGGAAGACCAGAGTCCAGCGAGGACGAGCACGCGAGCAACGATGTATTTTGCACACGATATGGCGAATGTTATAATAGGCTTGATTTGAAAAATGGGCCCATATGCGGCTTCGCATCCTTGCGTCTCTACAAGAGAAGGACGGTGTGTGATCATGCGAATTCTGGTAGTAGATGATGACCCCCCCAGCGTCAAGATGATCTCCTTTCTGTTGCGCGAGGAGGGTTATGAGGTAGTCAGTGCCGATAACGGGGAATCTGCGCTGGAGCTGCTCGACCGTGAGGCCCCAGAACTAGTCATCTTGGACGTAATGATGCCCCATCTTGACGGTTTTGAGGTGTGCCGCCGCATCCGTCAGAAGCAAGACGTGCCAGTCATCTTTCTGTCAGCCCGAGGCGAGACCGTGGACAAGGTAGCTGGGCTGGAACTAGGCGCAGACGACTATCTAGCAAAGCCTTTTGAACCTGCCGAGCTTCTGGCGCGCGTAAAGGCAGTGACCCGTCGTGCGGCGGCCGCAGCAGGGGAGGAATCACAGACCTTGTTGACGGTGGCAGACCTCACAGTTGATCCGCTGACCAACCAGGCCATCTTTGCCGACGGAAGTACAGTAGAGTTGACCCCTATCGAGTTCAGACTCCTGCATTGTCTCATGCGCAATGCGGGCCGCATACTCAGCCATGACCTGCTGATGAGCACCGTCTGGGGCTACAACTACGAAGGCTACAGCAACCAGATTGCAGTGTACATCCGCCGTCTGCGAATGAAGATTGAAGCGGACCCCAATCAGCCCAAGCGCTTGGTCACGGTGCGCGGCCTCGGCTACAAGTTCGAGCGCACCTGATTGAGGTCCAGGGAAGCAGCTTTCATACTCGGTCAGACGCTGCTTCGCACCCGCACACCCGCAATCCATGCCGCAGGGGCATCTGCCCATGGAGAGCCAAATTCTCTCTACGCCACTAGCAGCTCTGCTCCGGGTTGAACCTACAATCGTTGGGTAGCTGAAAGGGAGGAACCTATCATGAGGGCTAGAGCCCTTGTGTCTCTGAGTCTCTTCGGACTGTTGTTCACTCTTCTATTGAGCGCTACGCGGGCCAGTGGTACGCCCCTGCATGCACTCTCCAGCGCAGCTCTCACGCCACAGTTCTCAGACTTCCAACCAACCGGCTGGGTGGTGGACCCAGTCACGACCGCCTCCATCCAGGCGTACAATGCGTCCGGTCTGATGGACTTTGGGAGCTACAAGGTCAGCACCGACGGGGGCGCTACCTGGAGCGATGACCGCTTTGAGGGGCTCACCGTTACCCTTGATGGCCCAGGCAAAACGGCATCCCTGACGGTCACCAACCTGTCCTTCCCTGAATCGCTGACCCAGAATCAGAACCAGATCCAGTTCTGCGTTTGGACACTTCCTCTTCAGATTCAGGAATGCAGCGCGGGGAATTGGGTGCGGGTGGACCTCAACCCTCCGCAGTCGACCGTGAACACTACTGGTTGTTACGTCTCAGCGTGGCCCGGAGAGATCAGGGGCACAGCTAGCGACGCGGCATCGGGTGTAAGCAGCGTCCAGCTTCGCGTGCGCAGGAACAGTGACAGCTGGTACTACAACGGCTCGTCCTGGCAGGCTGCAGCGGTGTGGCTTGCTGCCAGTGGCACAACCAGCTGGTCCTATCCGTTTACACTGGAGGAAGACAGCTATTTCGTCCAGTCGCGAGCTACAGATGCGGTCGGACGCCAGCAGACGGCATTCGGTCAGGGTACATTCTCTTTTGATCAGACCGCGCCCTTGTCTGCGATCGCTACTGTTGGGTATTTCAGCAGCAGCACCTGGACGGGGGTGATAGGAGGGTCAGCCAGCGATACTCCCTCTGGCGTTGCTTCAGTTGAAATCACCGTGCGAAGGGGGTCAGATGGCCGATACTACAATGGCGCTTCCTGGGGCCTAGCTTCCACCTGGTTGTCTGCTTCTGGAACGAGTGCCTGGTCATATCCATTCACGCCGGCCGTGCAGACCAGTTATGCGGTCCAAGCAAGGGCTATTGACTATTGTGACAACACGCAGAGCCCACCGACTCAGGGAAGTTTCACTTACGATGCGACTCCACCAGAATCGATAGTCAACACAAGCGGATGTATTAGTGCTTCTGGTTGGCCAGGCGCGATAACCGGCTCTGCCAGCGATGTACACTCTGCGGTCGATTATGTACAAATTACCCTGCAGAGAGCGTCAGACGGGCTCTACTTCAATGGATCGTCTTGGAGTTCAGCGCCTATGTGGCTGTCCGCCTCCGGAACCACTGCTTGGTCATACTCCTTTACGCCAAGCGTGGACACAACCTATACCGTCAATTCACGAGCCGTCGATGCGGCTGGCAATATTGAGAGCGAATATGGTACTGGCTCCTTCGCGTACGATTCGACGTCCCCGACGGCACCTTTCAGCCTGTCGGTCACGCCCTCTAACTGGAGCACGACCAACGGTTTCACGCTGACCTGGAGCAACCCGGGCGATGTTTGCGGCATTGTAGCTGCTCACTACAAGTGGGATGCTGCTCCCAACAGCAACAGTGATGAGTCACCGGGTTCACCGGTTGCTGGGGAGGGCGTCAATCGCATTTCGGACATGACGGTGCCCTCGCAAGGTGCCCACAGACTCTACCTCTGGCTGGAAGATGCTGCCGGCAACGTCAACTACCTGCGCCGTGCCGTCACCGCAGGGGACGCGTTCAAATGGGATGCGACTCCGCCGCAGACCTCCATCGCCAACGTGGCAGGTGACCAGCAGTGCCCGGGCTGGTATACCTCTGCGGTCGAGGTCGAGATTGCACCAGAGGATGCCCATTCCGGGACACAGTCCACCTTTTGGCGTCAGGATGGAGGCAGCTGGCAACAGGTATCTGCGTCCAGCTTTGTCGTCACGGGCGAGGGTTCTCATACGGTCGAATACTACTCGGTGGACCGCGCAGGCAACAGCGAAACGCCGCAGGTTCTCAGCCCGCAGGTCAAGATTGACACCGCAGCACCAGCCACACAGCAACCGAATTATGCGGGTTCTCGAGGCCAGGCTGGATGGTACGTATCGTCGGTTTCGGTAGCCTTGACCGCTCTGGACGCCACGTCTGGCGTGTCGGGTACGTATCATCAGGTGGGCAGCGGTCCTTTCGAACTTGGCAATGTTTTCCAGGTGATCACCGACGGTGTGCACGCCATCAACTACTACTCTGTTGACCAGGCCTGCAATCAGGAAACAACGCAGACGGCCTCTGCACCGCTGAAGATAGACAAGACTCCCCCGACCACGAGCTACCAACTCAGCGGACTGGAGGGTGAGAACAACTGCTTTCTCGACTCACCTGTGACGGCAAGGCTTGCTGCCAGTGACGCCATCACCGGCGCACAGACGTCCGGCGTGGCCGAACTGCATTACCGGGTTCATCCGGGTACTTGGCAGCAAACCACTGGTGAGGTGATAACGCTAACGGTATCCCTGCTGCCAGGCCAAGATGAGGCCATCCAAACGATTGAGTACTATGCAACGGACCTGGCAGGAAACGTAGAGCCGCTGAACGTGCTCCCGGTCTGCATAGACCGCAAGCCGCCAGAGCCCATCCGTCGCCAGCCCAGCGTTGTCCCCAGTGGTTTCACCAACACCAACTGCTTCACCATTACTTGGAGTCTGAGTGATCTTCCTGACGATGTGTCCGGTATTGGCGGTGCGTACTACAGCTTCACAGAACCCCTGTTCCCCACAGACGGCATCTCGGTGACGGGCGCCAACCTTACATCCGTCCCCTGTGTGCAGCTCCCCGACACGTTCGGAGATGGGGAACATGATGCCTACGTCTGGTTGCGGGACAGGGCCGGAAACAGCGATCACCTCACCTACCGCAACGTGAAGCTCCGCCTGGACCAGACACCCCCAGAGATCACGTCGTCGTTGATGGGAAGCCAGTGCGGCACAGGAGAGTGGTACAGTTCCTGCGTTACGGTGACTTTTGCAGCCACAGACCTGCTCTCTGGCATGGCCGGCGGCGTTATCAGCTACCACGTGAACAGCGAGGGCTGGGTTGAGGGATCTTCTTACACCGAATGCCGAGATGGTCTGCATACCGTTGAGGGCCGGGCGATGGATGCCGCGGGGAATGAGAGCGATGTGCTCACTGTTGCACCCATTAAGGTGGATCGAACGGCACCATCTGCGCCGCTTGGCATCCGAGTTGAGCCTGCTGCCTGGTCTGGAGAGAATTCCTTCACACTCAGCTGGATAAACCCTGGCGACTTGTC
>JBFEPU010000069.1:0-11032 GCA_041549915.1 Anaerolineae bacterium
GCGGCACGCCACCACCATCTGGCTGCAGGTGGGAGCGACTAAGGATGGCGAGCTCACGGCCGTAGAAGCCACAATCTGGGGCGATGCTGGCGCATACGCCTCACTCAGCGAGCCGGTGATGACTCGGACGGCCACGCACGTGGCTGGTCCCTACCAGGTGCCCAACGTGAAGGTCGACTGCTATGCCGTATACACGAATAATCCTCCGGCTGGAGCCATGCGCGGTTTCGGCGTACCGCAAGCCATTTTCGCCATTGAGAGCACGATGGACATCCTGGCTGAGAAGCTCGGTGTGCATCCACTCGAACTCAGACGGCGCAATGCCCTGCGGGTTGGGTCGATCACGGCCACCGGGCAGCTTTTGCGAGAGAGCGTAGGGCTTCTCGAGACCGTCAATCGGGTGGATGCGGCCGTGCTAGAACTCGGCCAGCAGGTGCTCGTTCCTTCGGGACCAGACAGACGCCGTGACTGGGGCTTTGCCTGTTGCCTGAAGAACGTAGGTCTGGGCGAGGGTCTACCCGACACAGCAGGTGCAGCTGTGCAGCTAACGGATCAGGGAGCGGCAATCGTGCGCATAGGAGCGGCCGAAGTCGGACAGGGTCTGGTGGGGATTGCTGCTCAGATTGCTTCCGAAGTGCTCGGAGTACCTTACCCACGCGTGCGGGTCTTGGTGGGCGATACCGATCACACCCTCGACGGCGGTCCCACGGTAGCCAGCCGCCAGACATTCATCACCGGCAACGCTGTGCGCTATGCCGCCCTGAAGGTGCGTGAACAACTGGCTACTGCCGTAGCTGAGGCACTTGGTGTGGCGCCCGATGATCTCACCTTTCTCCCAGGACGGGTAGCTGCGGTCGATGGAAGGAACGTGCCCCTCCCAGAGGCCATGGCCATGGCAAAGAGCAAAGGGCATCGTCTTTCGGCTGAGCACGTCTACAAGCCACCAGCCACCACGCCTCTGGGCGAGCCTGGCGATGATCACTTTGCCTATGGGTTTGCCACCCAGGCTGCGTTGGTGGAAATTGACATTCGCACGGGCAAGGTAGAGGTGTTAAGAGTGATTGCCGCCCATGACGTTGGGCGGACCATTAACCCCCGCGCCATCGCTGGGCAGATGGAGGGAGGGGTGGCGATGGGGGTGGGTTTCGCCCTCAGTGAGGAGCTCAAGGTGCGAGAGGGCATCGTAGAGAACGTAGATTTGGCACGCTACCGCACACCGCGTGTGGGGCAGGTGCCAGAGATAGTGCCCATTATCATCGAGGCGGAGGCAGCCGAAGGGCCCTTCGGAGCCAAGGGGGTGGGCGAGATCACGTCGATCCCTACTGCTCCAGCGATCATCAATGCCATCTACAGAGCCACCACAGTGCGCGTCACTGAGTTGCCGGCAACTGCGGAGCGACTGCACAGTTTGCTACAGAGAACGGCTGCCCGAGGGAGGACTTGATGACCGACATGACCGCAGCGGTATTGACCGTGAGTGACCGCAGCTTCCGAGGAGAGCGGGAAGACTTGAGCGGGCCACTGCTGCATAGATTGGCTGCGGACCTGGGGGCCCACGTGGTCTCCCACTCTATCGTGCCTGACGAACGGGAACAGATTGAGAAGGCCTTGCTTGGGCTCGTTGACCGGCAAGGTGTGGACCTAATCCTCACAACGGGCGGGACGGGACCTGCTCCGCGTGACGTCACTCCCGAGGCGACGCGCGCAGTCATCGAGCGGGAGATGCCTGGACTTGTGGAGTGGATGCGACTGGAAGGCGTGCGACGTTTTACTCCTTTTGCTGTGCTTTCCCGCGCTGTGGCCGGCATACGGGGGAAGACTCTGATCATCAACCTACCTGGCAACCCGGGTGCAGTGCGGGAGAGCATGCAGCTCCTGGAATCACTGTTGCCGGTCGCCGTGGCGCTAGTCAAGGGCGAAGCACCACCAGATGGCATCAATGATCCCTCCTGGAGCACAAAGTTTGGAACGGGAAGGCGAGAAACTCAAGAGTGATTAAGCACTGTGATTGTCTGAAACAAGAAAATGGAGCACGTTTGTTGCACGAGGAGGTGTACCATGCAGAATGATGCTCTGTTGCGGGTTGAGGACCTCCATCTGCAACGCCAGGGACAGCAGATACTGCGTGGCGTGACACTTGAAATCGCGCCGAGACAAGTGTACACTCTGCTGGGCCGCAATGGCTCGGGCAAGTCCAGCCTGGCCTACACTTTGATGGGCTGCGCTGGCTATGTTCCCTCCGGAGGGCGGGTACTGCTCGATGGCCAAGACCTCAGCGAACTCAGCATCACCGAGCGTGCTCGCCGAGGACTCACGCTGGCCTGGCAGAATCCAGCCTGTTTCGAAGGTCTTACAGTCAAGGATTACCTCACCGTGGGGATGAAGGACCCAGCACAGGAGCCGATGGAGGAGGCACTGGTTTCTGTAGCTCTCCCTCCATCGTCCTACTTGGAACGCACCGTCGATGATACCCTCTCCGGTGGAGAACGCAAACGGATCGAACTGGCTGCGGTTTACGTCATGCGACCCAAGCTGGCCATCCTGGATGAACCCGATTCAGGGATTGACGTGCTCTCACTGGACGACATCGGACGACTCGTCCGGCGCATGGCCAAAGAAGGCACAACGGTGCTGCTGATCACCCACCGGGACGAGATGGTGCCGGTGGCTGACGTGGCGGCACTGATGTGCGAGGGGGAGATTGTGCGCATGGGCGAGCCGCAAGCAGTGAGAGAGCACTAGGCTCGGCGCTGTCGCCCCTGTGAGGTAGCAGGCCCTGTAGAAGCGCCGGGAGGGGGCTATGAGCGACTTTGGAGCCCTCCTGGAGGCCTATGAGCGATCGGGAGGTGATCCCAGTTTCCTCCGCTCCCGGAAAGTAGCAAGTCTGGTCATCAGCGGCAATCGGGTTATGGGAGCAAACCAGGTGCCCGGCGTGCAGATCATACCGGAGGAGATCGAACATGGCGTTCGGGTCAGGGTCCTTGTCGAGCCCGGAACGAAGCTGGATGTTCCAGCCCACCTCTGCTTCGGTGTCATCCCCGCAGAGGGGGTGCAGGAGATATTGCCCGAGTTCGAGATTGGCCCGTCAGCGCGTGCCGAGTTCATTGCCCACTGCACTTTCCCCAATGCCACGAACGTCCGGCATCTGATGGAGGCCCGTATCCAGGTCGGGAAGAACGCTATCATGAACTACGGTGAGACGCACTACCATGGGGAGACAGGAGGGGTGGAGGTCATTCCCAAAGCGCAGGTGACGGTGCATGAGGGTGGGCACTATAGCTCGGAGTTCGCCCTGACCAGAGGTCGCGTCGGGAAACTGGACTTTGACTACACGGTGGACGTGGCCGCACGCGGTGTGGCGGAACTGACCGCCAAGGCCTACGGATACGGAGACGATGCCATTTCGGTCAAGGAGACCATTCGCCTCAACGGAGATCATGCACGGGGACTGGCCAAGTCCCGTATTGCCGTGCGGGATGACGCAACCAGTGAAGTAATAGGCACCACCGAGGGCAACGCTCCCTTCGCCCGGGGGCATGTGGACTGCATTGAGGTGGTCCGCGATCGGGCTGTTGCCAATGCCGTCCCGGTGATCCGCGTGAGGGACGATCGGGCCTACGTGACCCACGAGGCAGCTATAGGCACAGTGGACAAGAAAGAGCTGGAGACACTGATGGCCCGCGGCTTGGATGAAGAGACCGCTGTCGATGTCATTATTCGCGGAATGTTGCGATAGGCACAAGCGCTTGCTGATCAGCGGCGCGGCGCCCGTCTGTTGAACGGCAGCCTCCACAGCCACCTGCACCGCAGGCAGGAGATGGCATCCGGGACACCGTAGCGAAGGAGCTGACCAGCGCAGCAGCACTAGCCGCGCTGTGCCAAGACCGCCAATCGCCAGTACGTGAGCTGCGGTTGAGGGGTAAGCATGACATAAGACGCACGACCCCCTGGCTGAGCACCTGGTTCACTGCTTGGCGCATCGAGAAGAGCCTAGGAAAGGATCATCGTCAAGGAACATGGCCGACGAAGCAAGTGATCAGCTAGAGATCTTCAGCAAGCCTGGATGTCCCTACACGCGGGAGCTGAAGCGCAAGCCGGAACACGATGGCACGCCTTACGTGGAACACAATGTTGAGGGCGACCCCGCTGCGCTGCGGCGTATGTTGGAGCTGAACGGTGGCCAGCGCAGCGTGCCGACCATAGTCATGGGCGAGCAGGTCACCGTAGGGTTTCACGGCACTTGGAAGGTGTAGTCTGCCAGCCGTGCGCTGGCAGACGCGGGGGGAGAAAGCTCCGTCTGTCTGGGGGGGGAACTTCGATGCACGCGTCGGACTGGGACGAGCTTGCCGCCTCCGTCACGCCAGAGAAGGTGCGCAAGGTCGCACTGGCGATCTGGAGTAGACGGCGCCACAAAGAGCTGAGTGCGGTGCAGCTCTACCATGTTGTCAAGGCGCTGACTGCGGGTGCGCAGCCGAGCGGGTCTGCTCAGTGCTGGCAGGCATGGGCCCGGCTGCGCGAGGCCGTCATCGCCGCCGTGCGCCAGGCGGACGATCTAACATACGTCGCTGCTACCTGATGAACGCCAGAGTTGATCTCCCTGGATGGGGGATAGGGCCTGTCAGAATGCGCGAGGGGTCAAGACTCGCGAATCACTAGGGAAGGAGACGACGCAAACAACATGGATGAGCAGGAGCTGGAAGCTCTCTTGGCCAGTGTGACGCCAGAGCGGGTGCGCCGATTGGCGCTGGACATTGAAGCTCGGCAGCCTGAGGTCAACCGGGGTACGGCCCCTCTCTTCGAGATACTGGAGGAGCTTACCATAGACTTGCCTCTTATGACAGCTTCCCAGCAGTCACCCGTTGAGCTGCGCCTGCGTGAAGCAGTGATCAACGCTGTTGCGCAAATCGAGGGAATGACCTTCATCGAAGGTGATGGTTGATGAGTGCCAGATTTCATCTCCCTGGAGGGGAGATAGGGTCAACTGAGCGTGGGCCGCACTGTGTCCATCCCAAATGAGCGTTCGGCGAGTTTGTCGCGGAGAGACCCATGAAGTCGAGGCCCGCCAAACAGCAAACCTGTGCGTCACATGAGACGCGGATTCGCATCAGTGAGCCGCATAGGACGTAACCTGTAACCTACTGATTACGAGTCGGCAGGTCTGCCTCCCTCAGCTAGGTTGACTCTTGCGGACTGAGGAATCGTCAGTGGCAATTCGGTTAGCGACATCGCCGCTCTCAGTGTGCCACCCTGAGAGAACTGCCCACTACGTCGATGAAGAAACGCGTACCTGATTTCGAAGATGACAGGATGCCAGCCTGGCTCAGGCGACCCAAGGAGGAGAACCAGGGGGCGAGGATCCAATTATCGTGACCGTCAAGGAGGAGACAGACGAGATCTTCGAGAGCCGCACCTATCGTCAGCGGCCAGCTCCGGGGGCTTTCTCGCTGATCCTCGAGATACTCCGCGTGGGAATAGGTGAGTATTTGGAGCAGATGCCACCAGACATGCTCGCACAGTATGCGACCGGTACGGTAGAAGACACTCTGATCGAATTCTTGGCAAGCGCCGGAAGGAGGACGGCCGCATCACACACTTGCTGGTTGCGATGACCGGTAGTTCGCGGCGGCTTCTGGGCGATAGCGGTAGACAGGTATGTGGTGGTCAAAATGATCCCCTTGGCGGATGGGCGCCTCATGCCCACCATGCAGGCAGATGTACCGCTCGAAATGCAGGCGCGAGTGTTCATACTGCTCTGTCAGCCGGCACGTATCCGCTATGCGTAACTTGACAAGCGACGAGAATGTGCTATACTATATTCGGTTTTTCGAATATAGACAGGATGGGCAGATGACGGAGGAAACATACGAAAGAGAATCGCAGTTCTTCGGCATGCTGTCGCATCCGGTGCGCCTGCGCATCCTGGACATCCTGGCGCAGGGGGAGGCGTGTGTCTGCCACCTGACAGCTGTACTACAGCAACGTCAGGCCTACGTTTCGCAACAACTGGCCGCGCTGAGGGAAGCTGGCTTGATCATCGACAGGAAGGACGGGCTGTACGTCTACTACTCGCTCACCAATGCCGTCATTGCACAGGTGCTGGAAGAAGCGCGGCAGTTTCTGGCCGACGTGACGGGGGACGAGGGGTTCTTGCAGGTCACTGTGCCGGTTCACAGAGCGCTGGATTGCTGCTGTCCCAGGTGCCAGGCCGAGCTGATGGCCCCGTCCACAACAGCCTAGGGAGGCAAGTGCATCGTGGAAAACATCCGGACTTTCGTGACCATACTGATCGAATCAGGCTGGCTCAGCCTGCTGGACTACCTGGCTGCGCACGTCCTCTTGTGTCTGGTGCCAGCCTTCTTCATCGCCGGAGCGCTCAGTGCGCTCATTCCCAAGGAGGCGGTCACCAAGTACCTGGGCCCTCGGGCGCCCAAGGTTATCTCCTACCCGGCTGCTGCGCTGGGAGGATTCGTGCTTGCCGTGTGCTCTTGCACCATCCTGCCGCTATTCGCTGGCATTTGGAAACGCGGTGCCGGCCTTGGCCCGGCAATAACCTTCCTGTTCGTTGGACCGGCAGTGAACATCCTGGCTATCGCCTACACGGGGGCGGCCATCGGCATGGACATCGCCATAGCACGTATTGTCCTGTCCATCATCTTCGGCATCGCGATCGGATTGGTCATGGCCGCAGTGTTCAAGGACGAGAAGACGGTCGGCCAAGAGGCCCTGTTTTCCGGGGATGCAGGAGTAAGGCCCGCAGTCTGGGGCTTTTTCGGGCTACTCGTGGCCGCGCTCATCGCGGGAACACTTCAAGTGAGCTGGCTCACCCGTACCTGGCTCTCGTTGGTGGTCCCGCTTGAGCTGTCGCCGTCCTCGCTGGCCGTGCTGGACAGCTTGCACCTGAACGTCCAGGGGGTGGCGCTGATCGGCATGCTGATACTGATCGGACTGACGGCCTATGCCGGCCTCCAGAATGTGCTCGAGCGAGTCAACCGCTGGACCTGGGTCACTCTGGCTCTGGTGGTCATCACAATGCTCTTGGCCGCGCCTGCAGTAGAGAGCACAAGCAGCGTGGTCATAGGCATCACCGGCAGATTCGTCACCGTGGGCCTGCTGCTGGTAGGCATTGCGATCACTGCCACCCGCGGACTCCAGAGGGGAGAGCTGCAATCGTGGCTTTGGGAGACCTGGCGCTTTGTGAAGCAGATCTTCCCGCTCTTGATCGCGGGCGTATTCGTGGCCGGCATGGTCAAGGTCCTGATCCCGCAGGAGTGGATCCAAGCGTTGGCGGGGCGCAACACGATCCTGGCCAACCTCGTGGGGGTGCTGTTCGGAGTATTCATGTATTTCCCAACGCTGGTCGAGGTGCCCATTGCGCGTATGTTCCTGGAGCTGGGCATGCACCGCGGTCCGCTGCTGGCCTACCTGCTGGCCGATCCGGAGCTGTCGGTGCAGAGCATTCTGGTCACCAGCAGCATCCTTGGCCGGAAGCGTACGACGCTGTACGTGGCCCTGGTCACGGTGTTCAGCACGCTAGCTGGGTGGATCTTTGGCCTCGTCCTTCTGTCCAGCGCCTAGTATTGTGTGATTGCAGAGCTGGGTTCAATACACTTTGAGGAGGAACGGATGAACATCAAGATCTTGGGGCCTGGTTGCCCTAACTGCAAGATGGTGGAGGCAGCTGCTCACCAAGCGGCTGAGGAACTGGATCTGGAAGAAGCAACTTTTCAGAAGGTGACCAACTTTGCCGAGATCATGGAGTATCCCATCCTGCGTACGCCAGGCCTGGTGATCAATGGCAAGGTGGTTTGCAGCGGGCGCATCCCTACCAAGGACGAGGTCAAGGGATGGATCACAGCCGCCATGTCGGAACAGAAGTAACTTGGTGCACTGCTTGACCAGTTACACGGGGCTCGCCAAGATCTCACTCCCATACTGTATGGCGCGCGATTTGACAAGGAGCCTGGTTTGTGACGCAGAGCATCCTGCACGTGGATTCAGACGGCATGCCTACGCCCGGGCAAAGACAAGCCAAAACGGGAGGGAGCCGAGAATGAACGAGAAACCGAGATTCGTGATGTGTATCTGCACGGGTCAGTGCCCGGGGTTTCAGAGTCTGGATCTGTGGGCACTGATCAACCAAGTGCGCTCAGATCTGGACGTCGAGTACGCCATCGTTCATCCGCAATTGTGCGTGGATGACGGGGACCGTTTCTGGGCGGACTATGCCAAACCCAATGGGAGCTACATCGTCGGCGGCTGTGACCCAAGAATGCAGCGCAAGATGTTCAAGGACGTCTTTGAAAGCATCGGTGGCGACTTTGATCGCCAGGTCGTGCCGCTGGACCTCCGCAACATGTCTACCGATGACGCGTTCAACAAGGTGGCAGAAGCGGTCAAAGAAGCGGTGCCCGCTGCTGCCTGAGTGTCGCAGACGAGACATGGGAAGGACTGCGGGGGCCGCGAATGAGAGACATTCCGAGAGAGAAGATCCCTTGGTATCCGCACATAGACCTCGACAACTGCGTTGGGTGCCAAGAGTGTTACAGTTTCTGTGGCAACGGAGTATACGACTGGGATGAAGAAGAGAGCCATCCCATTGTCGTCCGACCGTACAACTGCGTGGTAGGCTGCAGCGCGTGTGCAAACCTGTGCTCGGGAGAGGCGATCGCTTTCCCCAGCACGGAGGAGATCAAGGTAGCTATAACCAAGGCGCGCGCCTTGGCCTCCCAGCCTGAGCCCGGCTTTGCGTGAGGCACATGCTTGATCAGGCATACGCTCTAGAGATACTCAAGTGCCTGGCTCACCCCGTCCGGTTGCAGATCGTGTGGATGCTGCGCCAGGGCGAGCAACACGTGTGCCACCTGGTCACGGCTCTGAGACGGCGACAGCCCTACGTATCTCAGCAACTGGCGTACCTGCGGCGCGCTGGGCTGGTCGAGCAAGTGCGGCGGGGTCGGTACATCAGCTACCAGCTCGGTGACAGGCAGTTCGTCGATCACCTGCAGGAACTATGCATGCGTGTGGCGCCCAGCTGCCCCGGTTGTCTGGTGCTCCCGACCCCTTGGTGGATGTGCTCCTGTCCAAAGTGTGCCGAGGCCAGGCAAGTGGCGGGGCTGGGGAGCGATCCTTCGGGAGAATACGGGATCAGTGCCCGGGCAATGATGCGGGATTGTGGCCATTGGGCCTGTGTCCGTGTCTGGCAAGCATCTGAAGACAGGGTAGCCACTGCCCTGAGGAGCGACTGCGCTAGCATCGAGCCCTGGGCCAAGCAGTTGCGATGGGTATACATCGATCAAGGTGGGCACGCCGGCCCAGCACGGCTTCGGTTGTCAAGGGCTGCCAGTGGCCATGCCTGTCGACCCAGTTGCCTAGTGCCCTTCCTGGCCTTTGAAGCGGCATCTGCTGAGGCCGGTTTGGGCCGGCCTGGAGTGAGCTTGCTGGAGTGCACCGCTGGCCACGGATAAGCTCGGGCCGTGCACCAGCCGACCACTCCGGTGACTGGCAAGGAAATCGGCTGCCATTGGTCGGTCTGGGTTGGGCAGAATGCAGCGCTGTGCACAGTGTCCTCGGAAATGGAGAGGGGCAGGTTGGCTGTCTGTTGGGTGAAGGTTGGCGTTTGTGGCAATGAGGCCACTATCGAGGCACGCAAGGTGAGCCGGACAAAGGTGACGGTGTCAATCACGAGTTCATGCGAACATGTCGAGGCCCTGGCCGAAGCGCTGCCGGAACTGGATATAGGCGTCGAGATGACCCGCCCGCTGCAGGAGACGATGGTCTATCACTTGGCTGGCGAGCACCTGTGTCGCAACAGTTGCCTCATACCGGCCGCGATATTCAAGGCCGTTGAAGTGGCTGCCGGGCTGTTCCTCCCAGGTAGGAGCCGAATCGAATTCGTGCAGGGCGCGGTCTGAGGTGCTCAGCGCCCTGTGGGGCAAATCCACACGGGAGAGCGGGCGAGGCTTGCGGGTTTGAGAGGGGGAGTCTTGGACTCTGAGCGAAAAGCTTGGCTGACATCTGGCTGGTTGATCCAGCACATTCAAAAGCATGGCGGGGCGATGACTGTCACCCACGACTTGGTCGTGGACTGATGAACCACCTACAGAGGCCCGTCCGGTCGGATGGGTGAGCCTGACAAGCCCGAGCGGTTCGTGCGCCTGCGGACCGACGACCTGCTCGTCTACGTGTCAAAGGACATCTGGGGCAAATTGAAGCCCAGGCAGTCGAAGCTGTTGGTGGCAGTAGCTGGCTATGGACGGTACTGGTTGTACCTGGAACCGCCCTCCTCCATGCCAAGTGAGGGGAGACAGGATGCTGATTGAGGAGTACGATCTCGAGGTGACCTCGCCGCCGTGTGATCCCGGCGCTGAGCGCTGGAGCGCTTTCGCGCACATCAGCGCGGATGTTTCGGTTATACTGCCCTACTTGAATGCCAGGCTCAAGGGGGCGATATACGATCACTCTGCTCAGGTGCTGACCTGGCGCACGGGTGGAAGGACGGTGTGCTTCCGCGCTCACGAGATTGCAGTCAGCAACCTGGAGGATCGCAGCGAGGCAGTGACGGTAGTCAAGCGTATGGTGGACTTGGCGAACAAGACCTGGCAGCGGCGAGACGAAATCCAGCCCAGCCTGGCCAAGCGAGAGCGGCTGAAGGCGCTCGAGGTCTACAAGCTGCTACCTGGCGAGAACTGCAAGGCCTGCGGGCAGCCCACCTGTTTCACTTACGCGCTCAAGCTCACAGCGGGTCAGGCGCGCGTGGAGTCATGCCCTCCCCTTTTCTCCAATGAACACCGTTCCGAACGCGAACGGTTGCTCCAGATGCTGGAGGCCGCGGGGATCACCACTACCTGAGATGGAGAGCGTCCTACCATGCCAACCGATACGCAACTCAGCTACCGCCAGATCATCGTTGGGCACTTCCCGGTTGGTTTGAAGGGCCTCGACGAGATCTTCACATCGCTGTACGAGATGAACAGGGCTGCCACGGATGAGCTGGGCGGGGAGCTGGTTACCCAGGCACGGAAGCACAACTACA
>JBFEPU010000070.1:0-11029 GCA_041549915.1 Anaerolineae bacterium
GACCATCGGACCCCTTATTGTCAGTCTCAGCCCACATATTGATGTATGTGTCAGCAGAGCCTTCGTAGCCTGAAGGGGATACACCATGCTGAAGAGTAACGGTGTATACGCCTTGCTGCGCACGCGCCTGCAAGGGAGCTATTACTGGCACACCTTGGTGGGTGCTCAGCGACATGCCCAGCCACAATAGGCAGGCCAAGGCAAAAGTGAATATGACAAGAGCGGGGCCTTTTCTCATGGGGTAGCCTCATTTGTGCGATGATGCCACTGGCGTGCATGCGCCAGATGATTGTGCGGCATACGCTGCATTCTACTGGACGGGTAGGTGCAAGTCAAAGACAGAGCAGATTTGTGCATCAGGCGGACTTGTTCTCCTGCTATCAGCTGGTTACCGCAGTTCATATACGTGGACTTGGTCCACAACAAAGGCGCGGCCGAAATCAGGCTGGGACTCTGCCAGCCAACCACTGTGGTACACTGGCTGCTCGGCGAAGGTCGCCACCGGATGCAGTGCATCCAGCTGGCGTATGCGGCTCTCGATGTCAGGCCATTGTGCGCCATAGCTCTCTGATCCCACCAGCACATATCTCACGCCCCTGTCGCGCAGGAGATCGACGGCTTGTTCCGTGGGCAAATCCCACAGCACAGGACGCAGCTCTCGGTAACGGCGAGGGAAGAATGGGCCGTAGCCGTAGACGATGGGCTTGCCATGCACGGTGCTGGCATATAACCCCGGACCAGATTCGGCTTTCCAGAGAGGAAGTTGGATGACCGCCCCTTTGTCGATCTGACGCGCCAGCCAAAGATCGACTGGCTGTGCCCGCACCTCGGACCATCCCAGTGGATAAGGTGCCACCACAAGTTCAAACAGCACCGCCACCAGGCACAGGCACGCGATTACCAGCTTTGGGTGCTGTAGCCTTGTGGCGACATCTCGCCATCCCTTGGGCCGGGGGCTGCGTGGTCTCCTCACAAGTCGAAGAGAGACGCTGCGCATGACCCGCGCCAGGCCGATGCCAGCCAGGACAGCGACGGCAAAGGCGCTGATCATCCCGAACCGTGTCCATACGCGCATGGCGTCGAAGAACGGGACATACAGATAGCCCAGCAGGGTTGGCAGGGGCACATATACCATACCTGCAACGCGAAGATCATAATACGAAGGCATTGGGTGCAAGGCCAGACGGTTGGCCAGCACGCCCATCACTGCGGTGAAACCTCGCTCCATCCACGCCGGAACAGCGAGATAGACCCGCTGACCGCCTACGTGGAGTGTGGTCCCCAGCGCCAGGATCACGGAGAGCGCCAGCAACAGGGCGTAGGGCGGAGACATCCAATCGCGGTTTGGCCCAGTCCTGTCCTTGTGCAGCACATGTGCGCTCCCGTGTGCCTCGCCAAGGTGAGGTTTCACAGCTCTGTGGCGAGGCCACAGGCCGGCCAGAGCAAGCGCCATGGCCAGCCAGCTCAGGCCGATCATGTACTCCGGCACATCCTGGCGACCTAGGTAGTAGGATGAGACTTGCCTTCCCCACAGCGGGTGCATCGCATTGGGCACCACAAAATCCCTGATGCTGGCAGAGAACACGTCCACCTCACGTAGGGAAAAGGCCATTCCCCTCTGACTCCACTGCTGTGCAGTGTACGCGATACTAGGGGCCATCAGCAGCCCAGCAACCGCCGCGGACACCGCAAGAAGCCGCCACAGGCGAGAGCCGAGCGGGCGTAGGCGCCACGGGCGGCCGCGCCAAAGTACGTACGCGGCGGCAAAGACAGCCACCAAAGGTGCATAGTACCAGGAAGAGAGTGCCGACAGAGCATAGAACACGCCACACAGTATGGCTGCCAGCAACCTATCCTTCTCTAGCAGCTGGTCCAGGCAGATGAAGAGAAAAGGAAGCCATTGCGTGCCCAACAGGTTGAGGTGGCCTGCACCCAGATGCGCCATGCGGTAGGAGCAAAAGGCAAAGAGAACGCCGCTGACCAGCGCAGGCAACCGCTCGCCCGTCAACCGGAGGACCAGCAGGTAGGCCCCAAAGCCGGACAGGACGAAGGACAGCAGTACCAACGCATTGTAAGTGCTGATCTCTCCGTAGAGAATGGTTAGTGGCATGCCCAAAGACACGTTTGCCAGACTCATCTCATGCAGAGCCAGATGGTAGCCTTCCGGATAGAACACATTGGGATTGAAGAAGGGAGAGACTCCCAGGTCAAAGGCTGCACGTTTGAACCACCACAGTTTGTACGGGTACTCGAAGTTGTCTCCCGGTGGCCCGAGCACGCCATCTGTGAGATGTGCCACCAAAGGATAGGTCATTGCCAACGTAAGCATCAGATAGAAAAAAAGGATGCCGACGTGCTGTGCACCGTTCATGCGTCCCACGGGCATCGGCCTCCTTCAGTGGCGAATGCGGCTACTGTTTGCGTGCATAGACTGTCATCTTGGTGAAGGGATTGATGTTGACGCGTATCTTGTCCAGACCCAGCCTGTAGATGAATGTCGTCGCCGTCCGCGTGATAATCCCATCCCACGTGTAATACTTGAGCCTTTTTGTGGCTGGACCGAGGTGGAATACCTTGTCGGCGTGTTCGATCCGCAACACTTGATACCCCACCTTGCGCAGCATCTCTGTCATGGTACGCCTGGAAAAGAAGTACACGTGTTCGCGCACACGGCGGAACTCCTCCCAGCGGCTGCCCAACAACCGGGCCACCAGGCTGCCGGCATCGGGCGTGATGATGGAAAGCAGGCCTCCTTTACGGAGAATGCGCCGAACCTCGTGCAATTCGCTCATTGCGTCAGGCACATGCTCGATAACGTCCCACATCGTGACCACGTCGAAGGACTCGGCATCGAACATTAGCTCCTTGAGCGTGCCCAGTCTCACGTCCAGTCCCAGTCTCTGACGCGCGTAGCGCACACCGAACTCGGACACCTCACTGCCGACAACTTCCCAGCCTTGGCTTCTCGCGAGATCCAGGAAGAACCCTGTTGCGCAACCGATGTCAAGCAGCCGGCCCCTTTTGGCGTGGCGCTCAATGGTCCTGAGCCGTTTGGCGAAGGTGATCTTGATGTTCTCTTCGTCTTTCAGATAGTTGTCGTAGCCAAAGAACTCCAGGCCATTGTTGATGCCATCATGGTCATAGTATGTTTCTGTGTATATCTCCTGGAGCAACTTGTCTCCATAACGCGGGTTGACGTAAAGCAATCCACATTGGCGGCAACGCACAATGTGAAAGCCATCGATCTCCGTAACCGGAGCCGTATCGTCGGCACCGCAAAGATTGCAGCGAACTCTTCTAAGCACGCGATCCTCTTCCGCAGACATGTATTATAGCCATGCCAGGTGAAAAGCCGATGAAAAGAGGCGGCAACGACATTACAGATCCTTCACGCCCTGCTGGGTGGTTGCAGCCTCTGAGACTGCGCCGCGCATGCGAGCCACCCGGGCCGGCACACCCATGGCTATGGCATAGGCGGGAATGTCCTTGGTCACAACTGCGCCAGCACCGATCACGGCGCCCTTGCCGATGTGGACACCCTCCAACACCTTCACACCTATTCCCAACCACACGTCGTCTTCAAGCACAATGTCGCCAGCGCTGCGAATGCCCTGCGATTTGATCGGCACCTCAAGGTCGTCAAAGTCATGTTCGTAGGGACTGAAGGCACAGTGGGGGGCAATCTGCACGTTGCGTCCAATCCTTACACTTCCCAGAAAGCCTTTCAGGTTGCATCCCGCTTGGATGTGGGTCCCCTCGCCAATGATCACGCTCCCGCCGGTTCCCACTTCGATGATCGTGCCCCTGTATAGATGCACGTGATCGTCCAGTCGCACCTCACCACCGTCGCCGTGAGCAAAGATGGTTACATCATCATCAACGAAGCAACTGCGTCCCAGGTGCAGTCGAGGGCACTGGATCTGCGCGTGGGGTGAAATGTAGGGCCTGGAAGTCACGCGAGCCAGAATGCGCCGATCTTTATAGGGCCCGGTCAGCAGTCGCGCCAGCCCGATGGTCAGTCGTCCCAGAACGGGTATTGTGGAGACCTCCATCAGAGCTGCCAAGATCAGCTGTCGCAGGTGTCTCGCCCAGCGCCTGAGCCTTGACATGGTGCTAACCCTCCCTAGCTTTGGACATATCCATTCTCCCGAAACCAGGTGATGGCCTCACGGAAAGCTCTGTCCAGCGGCGTTTGTGGCAGGCCGAGCTCGCGGATCGCCTTGCTGGGATTGCAGGTCAGCGCTGTTGGCCGGAAATCCTTGACCGGCCCCGGAACAGCTGCGCTGGTCCGTTCCTTTCTGCGCCGAAAGCCCGAGAGCACAGACACCGACCGCCTGGCTGCGGGCGGTTGGCGGACGCCTGACGCCTGCTCCATCAAATCCAAGAACTCTGCGAGTGACAAGTTGCCGTCTCTGTTGCCGAGGATGTACCTCTCACCCACCTGCCCTCTTTCGGCAGCCAGGACTTCACCTTCCGCAACATCATGGACAGAGATGAAGTTGATCCCGCCAGGAACGAACGATGGATGCTTGCCATGCAGGTAATCCAGAATCCGTTGTCCCGTGCTGCTCGGTTTGACGTCGCGCGGGCCAACCGGCGCGCACGGGTTGACCACGACGACTGGCAAGCCATGGTCGCACATGCTCAGCGCCACCAGCTCCGCGAGGCACTTTGATTTTGCGTAGTGGCTGGCCCTGTCCCACAAGTTGAACGGCGTTTCCTCCGTTGCCAGGGTGCCATCCTCAGGCTGGCCAATCGTGCCAATTGTGCTCGTATGTACCACCCGCTGCACTCCCGCCTTCAGTGCAGCGCGCATGATGGCTTTGGTACCGCGGACATTGACCTCGTACATCGTCCTGCTGTCGGCTTCGGCTGTGCTGTAATAGGCCGCCACATGGTACAGAGTGTCACAATCCTGCAGCGCAGCAGTAAGCTCATCCGCATCGAGCAGATCGCGCTGGACAACCTCCACATCCAGCCCGGCGATGTTTCGCAAATTGCTCGTCGGGCGTGCCAGAATCCTGACAGCGATGCCCCTTTGTTGCAGGCTTCGCACCACTGCTGAGCCCACGAAACCCGTTGCTCCCGTAACGAACGCTTTCACCGTCCGATTCCCTCGCTCAGTGACTATCCGAAAAACTTGGCTGAGGCGGCTCCCACGCCGCCGGGTTGCCGGGCGTGGGAGCCCGGCCCGCTGTTTTCGGATAGGTGCTTAGCTCACGGCAGGCGGTACAAGAGGATTGAGTGACCGATCGTGGCGAATGGATCGTATTCCTGCAACCAACTGAACGCCGTCGTATCACCAAGATAGCCAGCCTGCAGATAGGTAGCACTGATCGCATAGACCTCAGTAGGTCTCGCCTCCAGGTCATCTGGCTTCTCGGTGGGCAGCGGCAATGACTGGATATCATAGTAGTCCACATGCGCACTGCCAAAGTAGCCCAGATAGACCTTTTCCAAGCCGTTGTTTCGCATGTAGGTCTTGAGATTCTTGAGATCCTGGCCCCAGTCCAGGTTCGAATCCACCAGGTACTTATAGCCGTTCTCTGGCCCACCAACAAGCTCGTTGAAGTGGGCCAGGTAGTGGGGGTACATGCTGATACTGCTGACGGCGTACCACAGGCACAGTGCCAGCAGGGCAACCTGGGCCCGGCGTGTCCTGGCCCGTAGGACCACCTTGCCGGCAAAGACGAACATGAAAGGCAGAACGGGCAGGATGTGCCGATAACCGATGTTCAAGAAGCTGAAAAGAGTAGCCAAGGTGAAGACAGCGATAGGAATGTACAGAACGTATTCTCGCTTCGCCACATCGAGGCGGTCACGTGCGGTGAGGACCGCTGCTGTGGCGAGCAAGATCAGCGTGGGAACGGGAGTCTTGATGGCAAAGGCGACCAGGAAGTAGTACCACCAGCCCTTGCTGGAGTGCTGACCCATTAGGAAAGCAGGCGCGCCAATCTGGGCATAGTTCTGTACCCAGCGGATGCCCCGGAAGTAGGTGGGAAACGGCACCGCTGCAGACTCTACCAATCGGTAGGCTAGCTGACGCAGGGTCGGATGGTGGACAATTCTGTCCACAGTTGCATGTGCGGCCTTGGGAGTGGAGAGCGGCCGCGTCTCGAAGCGATAGCTGGCCCAGAAGGAGAGGAACGAAAACAGACCCAGGACAAACAGCGCCACACAGATGAAGTAAATCGCCCGCCTCCACTGCCGGCGATCAAAGCGCGCACGCCAGGGCCAGGATCCGAGCAGTTTGCGGTCGCGGATCACAAACGCCTCGATGATCAAGATGACAGCGAAGATCGGCAGCAGTAGCAGGGCAGAGAACTTGGTCGCCTCCGCCAGCCCCACCGCGATGCCCGCGAGTGCCAGGTCGAGGTTTCTCCGCTGACGCAGAAAGCGCCACAGGAAGTAGGTGGCGATGAAGATGAGGCACGCTACCCCCAGATCCGTCGTGACCAGCTGTGAGTGCGCCACGATGTTTGGATCGAGGACGTAGAGAAACAGGGCCAGCAGACCTGCGTGTACGCCCCACAGCTCATTTGCCCAGCGGAATACAAAGTAGCCGAGCAGCAAGGACAGCACCACGATCGCCAAGCGCCCGCTGTAGATGATCCTCTCAGCGTCGTTGTAGACCCAGACGAACTCATCGGCGAATTGGTTGATATAGGTTCTTGCGTGTGCGACATCGTAACTGGGGATTGTGATGCCCCTTTGGAGGAGCAGCGGCACAGCGCTGAGCGCGTTGACAAAGGGTGGGGCGACGTTGAGATCTAGGTTGCCAGTCACAAGGTAGTGGTAACCACGCGAGATGTGGTTCTGCTCGTCAGAGGTGGGTGAATTGAAGCGCATGCTGAGCAAGCACAGCATAGCCAGCAAGCCCAGCAATGTGATCACTATCCAGTTGTGCATCCGCCTGGGCTCAGTTGACATCATGGCAACCTGTAGATGAAAATGGAATAGCCAACCCTAGCTGCCGCTTCGTACTGCGATAACCAGTGGGTCCCTGCTGTTGCTGGGGAGTACACGCCCTGCAGACTGGTTGCACTGATGGCGTAATAGGCGGGCAATTCGTCAAGCGTCGGCGGTTGGTCTGGCATCGCCAGAGAGTCAATGCCGTAGTAGCGCGGATCCGCCGTTCCGAAGTAGCTCAGATAGATCTCATCAATGCCTTGGGCATCCAGGTACTTTTTCAAGTTCTGAAGGTCTTGGCCCCAGTCCAGGTTGGAATCCACCAGGTACTTGTAGCCGTTGCTCGGACCGCCTGCGAATTCGTTGAAATAGGCCAAGTAGTGCGGGCTCAACGTGACCGTGCCAATGACGTACCAGGCGCACAACAGCAGTAGCGCAGCTCGCGCAGGGCGAGCGATGGTCGATGGGACCACTTTGCTGACCCATACAAAGGCGAAGGGAAGCACTGGCAGGATGTTGCGGTATCCGATGTCTATGGAACTGAACATGCTGAACACGAAGAACAGGACCATCGGCACGACGAGGAAGCTTTCCTGCCTCAGGTTTTCCCTGTGTCGCAGCGATGAGTAGCTTGCCGCCAGCAACAGAACCAGCAGCGGGATGGGGGACTTGATCAAAAAGCCCACCGGGAAGTAGAACCACCACCCCTGTACGCCATATGTGCCCATCAGAAAGGCTGGATGGCCAGCACGTGCATACCTTCGCAACCATTCCAGACCGGCGAAGTAGGCCGGCGCCGGTAAGGGAACGCTCTCTGCCAGCGCATATGTTGCGCGCTTGATGCTTGGGTTGCCCAAGGGCAACAAGCGATCGAGGACAGGATGGGTCTCCTCGTGCGGAAGCAGAGGGCGTGCCTCGAACCGGTAGACGGCCCACAGTGCGAAGAACCCAACGACGAAGATGATGAGACACAGGGCAATCACGGTGTACATTCGCTGGAGCCAGGGTCGCCCCGAGAACCGACTGTGGCCTGGTAGAGCGAGTGGCAGGCCAGGGCCGGCTGCATCACGTGCCCAGATGGCCAGCAGGACGAAGACAATGGGCATCAAGAACAGGGCCGAGAACTTGCTTGCCTGAGCCAAGCCAAAGACAATGCCGCTGAGGACGAGCCTGTTCCACGATGGCCGCTGGCAGAACCGATGCAGGCAATAGACTCCTGCAAAGATGAAGAAGGTCGCTCCCAGGTCTGTGGTCACTACCCCACTGTGAGCCAAGATGTTCGGGTCAAAGGCGTACAGCAGCAAAGCCAGCAAGCCGGCAAGTGCTCCGTGCAGCTTCTTGGCCCAGACAAAGACCAACAGTGCCAGCAGTACAGACAGCAGCATCACCGGCAACCGTGCCCACAGGATGATACTCTGCGCATCATTGCCGATGCGCCACAGGAACTCGTCTGCCACGCCAAAAAGATCCTTGAAACTGCCTACCTCTGGCCAGCCGGGTTGGTGCGGAGGCAGTGCGATGTCTGAACGCAGCATGAGGGGCATCACGCTCAGCAGGTTAGCCAGGGGAGGATGGCCCCCAGTGGCTAGGAGCGCGCTATCGCCGCTCCGCAGGTATGCGTAGCTACGCGCGATGTGATAGGGCTCATCAAAGGTGGGCGATGTGGTGCAGACGCTGGCCAGGATCTGGACGCACAGTGCCGACAGCAGCAAAAGCACCGACAGGCGCAGAGCACGGCTACCCATCTCTGCCCCCATGCCACATCCTCTGCAGCCAGCGTCTCCCCCGGATGAGCAGGGGAAGAGAAGGCTGGCGGGCTTGTACTGTCATCTGTGCCTGGCGTAGAACCTCCATCTGTGCTTCAGAATCGCCCTCATCTACAATTTCTAGGCCAAGACCAGGATACCTTTCACAGACTTTGACGTTCAGTGCGGCAGGTCGCAATTGCTCCACAAACTGCCGTGTGCGCTGGGCCATGGCCACGTCTTGACCGGGCAGGCCCGCCATGACAAACAGGCGGCAGCGCAACCCAATCTCGGCACAAGTGCGCACGATCTTGGACACGTGTTGCAGATAGCTCTCCGCCTGTTCCAGCGACCCTATCCTGCGCAAACGCATCAGCAAACCTGCATCCGTCGTCTCCAATCCGAGCTTGACCCACTGGCAACCAGCGCGTTGCATCAACTGGAGCAACCCCACATCAAAGTGCTCAGGCCTGGATTCACACTCCCAGCGCAGGGCGAGCCCACAGTTCAGCATTCCTGTGCAGAGCTCAACCACGCGCTCCCGGTCGTGTGCAAAGACTGGGTCACGAAAGACGAGCCGGGCTGGGTGAAAACGCTCGTTCAGCCAGGCAAGTTCAGCCAACACGTTCGCGATGGAACGGGCTCGAAAGCGGTGTCCCTGGGCTGCTGCATAGGGGCAATAGGTGCATTCGTCCGGGCAGCCTCTGCTGCTCAGAACGGTGAGCAGCCTGTATCTCTCATGCGGGAGCATATCCCAGGCCGGGAAGGGCAGCCTATCCAGTTGATCCACAAACCCCTCACCATCGAAGCCTGGCGCGCCAACAGTAGATGGGATGAGCACACTAGCGGCCGAGGAGACTGCCTGGGCATCCAGGTACTGCAGCGCCTCCGGGAAAAAGCCCTCTGCCTCGCCAGTCAACACGGCATCCAGCGGCGCACGATTGAGAACCTGTTGAGCGACAAAGCGCATCGCTGGGCCAAAGGCGATCAGCTTGGCTGTGCTCTGTTCTCGCAAAGCCCCAATAAAGTCGAGGTCGGCGTCTAGGGTGGCGAAGGCTACAAACACACCAATAGCGTCGGCCTCGGCCAGGTTCGGTGTGAGCTCCTCGACTACGCCATCGAACGCGTGCACGTGATAGCCAGCATCGCGCAGGCTCGCTGCTGCAGTCGCCAGGCCGTGCGGGGGATAGAGGAAGGCATCACGGTGGGGGTACACAACGCCCAAACCCGCCGCACCTTCGCGGTTGGCGGTTGTGCCAGCGACGCTCGGTGGATTGACAAGGTTCACTCGGTGTGTTCTTCTCATGCTGGCTAGAGGCAATGGCATGCGTGCTCTCAGTAGAGCACCCGGTAGACGATCGTTTTGCCACTGTGGTCGTGGGCGGTGTAGGCGTGCTGCAATTCTGGTGGAGGTGCGCCCTCATTCAGCAAGAAGCTGAGCTGGGGACGAATGACAGTGACCTCTCGCTCATCGACAACCAGGTAGTGCGCCTCCCGCTTCCGCACATAGGCGATGAACCGTGCATAGTCCTCGTTGGGACTCGCGGCCCAGAGCCGTTCTGCGTAGAAAACAACCTCAGGGTCCCTGGACATCACCAGAGAATCCGCTGGCGAATTCGCCTTCAACCACAGGCCTGCCTCGCGGCCGCGGGTGTTCATGTTGGCTAGACCATCGCGCAGTACCCTCGGTTGTAGAGCCAGGAAATAGGCCAGGATCAGGGAAGATAGCAGCACAGAGAGGCCAAGGGCCAAAGGGGTTCGCTGTCGCCCGGCGACTCCCCATTGCTCCGAGGTTCCGCTCAGCCAGTCGGCCATTGCCTGAATGCCGTTGGCCAGCCAGAGCAGCAGAACGGGCAACAAAGGAGCAAAGTAGCGCAGTTCAATGTGAAAGGGAAGGAAGATGAGCACCGGGAGCACCGCAGCAATGAGAAACAGCTCCTTGACGGTGCGCTCCCGGTTCCAGGGCGAACCGAACCAGGCCAGTGCGACAAAGAGCAACAAATAGAAGGGGAACACATTGCGCGCGAACAGCACTGTCTCGAAAGTGTTCATGTTCTTCCATACTCGGCGCACAAACCCCTGTGGGTCTGCCCTGATCTCGTCCGCAATGCTGTACTTGAAACGGTCTTCTGAGAACCAGATGATCTCTTCGCCTGCCTCGTCTAGCCTCGACAGGGCACGGTCGTACAGCCCGGGGTCACGGTCCACAGCACCCTGTCCGGCCACATAGGTCACGCCCAGCTTGCCGGTGATCAGGATGCGGCCTGTGTGGCGAAACAGAAAAGCGATATACGGGGATATCACCAGCG
The DNA here is from genome assembly GCA_041549915.1 of Anaerolineae bacterium. GTDB lineage: Bacteria > Chloroflexota > Anaerolineae > UBA2200 > UBA2200 > JBFEPU01. The sequence continues at coordinate 10,964 of JBFEPU010000070.1, forward strand.
CAAAGCTCAACACCCCGCCTAGTATGCTGGCTACCGTGCGCCGGTTGAGCAGTGAACGCCGCCATA
>JBFEPU010000071.1:0-11026 GCA_041549915.1 Anaerolineae bacterium
CCGGGTCTGCGTTCTCGTCGTTGTCGGCGTGTAGGTCGGTGTGGACGTGCGAGTTGGCGTTGGTGTGGATGTGCGCGTCGCAGTGGAGGTACCCGTCGGTATCTGTGTCGGCGTCTGTGTCCTCGTCGGTGACGGCGACGGGGTTGGCGGCAGCTCGACCACCGTTAGATCGTAGGTCATGTCACGGCCGTACTGGCCCTTGTTGCTGATGGTGACCACAGCGAGCGCCTCCGCCAGAGCCGTGAAGCGCACTTCAGAAGCCAGACTGCCAGCCACTACATCGTCGTTCTCGTAGCGTTGCCCTGCCACGGAGACGACCACCACCGTGTCCACTCCGATGGCCAGGTCACTGGTGATCACCGCATACACCCGGCCGGCCTTGACCCGGAAGCCAATCTTGTCCACATCGCCGCTCGGATAGAAGTTGTGTGTCTCCGTGTCGCCAATGGCGAAAGGCCTGGGGTCAATGTCATCTGGCTCGTACGAATCTGCCAGGGCGGGAGTTGGCGACAACGTCGGACTGGGCGTTGCCAGCAGTGCTGCGCGCAAGGTCTCGCGGCGCATCTCCGCAGTGACCGTCAACTGGGAACTGCCTTGCTGTGAGCCTTGGTAGGCCTGCATGGCGACGTACACCGCAGCCAAGACAGCCACCAGGCCGATGAACAGGGTCATGCCATGCGCAAAGGCCCAATCCCGCAGGCTGCCCAGCGCAAGGGTCACGTTCTGCAACTGCCCGCCCTTGACCGCTTCCTGCAAGGCAGCCTTCATCTCCTGAGCGGACTGGTAGCGGTCGGCAGCATCCGTCTGCAGCGATTTCATAACCGCTGCGCTGAGCGCGCGCGGTACTCTGCGGTTCAAGCGATTGGGAGGCACACGATTGCGCAGGTAGAGCTTGCCGGTCAACATCTCATACAGCACGAGGCCCAGCGAATACAGGTCAGAGCGCTGATCCAGATACCCACTGCTGTTCGCCTGCTCGGGGGACTTGTAGGCCGGCGTACCGGGGTGAATGCGTCCTTCTTGAGTGCGGCGCGTCTCATGCCCTACCTGAGCCACGCCGAAATCCGTGAGCTTGGCCTGCCCTTCCTCGGTCAGCAAGATGTTGCTGGGCTTGATGTCACGGTGGACGATGTCTCGTTTCCAGATGGCGTCGATCGCCTCACAGAGATCGCTGGCAATAGAGGCCGCACGCCTGGGATCCACGGGGCCCTGGCCGATCAGATCCTTGAGGCTGCCCCCATCTACGTACTCCAAGACGAGATATAGGTCCCCCTCGTCATCCGACTCCAGTGCGTAGGCCATGGCAACGTTGGGATGGGAGAACTTGCTGACGACTTGGGCCTCTTTGCGAAAGCGCGCTTTATAGTCCTCATACTCCTCCGGCTCCATGTCGGTGCTCTCGTGCAGCAACTCCTTGATGGCCACGTGCCGGTCCATTCCAGAATCGTAGCCCATGTAGGTCTTGCCGAAACCACCCTCGCCAATCTGCTCGACAATCTCGTACTTGTCAGCTAGGACATCCCCCTTGTTGAGTGCCACAAAGCTTCTCCTAAAGTCTTCTACTGAACATCTTGCATGGCAGCAGCTGACAGTGACTGGCACCTATCCAATGCAAGAAAGTCCCGAATACAGGTGACAACCGCATGAAATACAGGCGCAGAGGCATCGCACCAGACGATCTCCGGATCATCCGCCCGAAACCAGCTCGCCTGTTGACGGACAAAACGACGCGTCTGGCGCTTGATCAGCCTCACCGCTTCCGGAAGCGATAGCTCGCCACGCAGATACATGCCAATCTGCCGGTAACCAAGGCCAGACATGGCTGGCAGCTCGTAGTCGTAGCCTTGCTCGACCAAGGAGCGCACTTCCTGGACCAGCCCGGCAGCCAGCATGCGCTCCAGTCGCTCATCGATGCGCCGATAGAGCTCATGGCGCGGCATGGCTAGGCCAATGCGCAAGATACGATACGGCGGTGGCGAAGCGCTCTGCAAAGCAGAGATGGGCCTCCCCATCCGATAGAAGACTTCCAAAGCGCGCACCACGCGCCGAACATTGCGTGGGTCAATCCGTTCGGCCGCTGCAGGGTCCAACTCGCTCAGACGGCGGTGCAGTGCATTGTGGCCCTCGGCATCCGCCTCGGCGTAGAGTTGCTCTCGCAACTCAGGGTCTGGCTCCACGTGCGGAATGTCCAGACCTTCCAGTACAGCTTTCACATAGAGGCCGGTACCGCCGACGAGCACAGGGACATTTCCCCGGCGATGCACATCGTCGATCGCTGCGTAAGCCAGCTGCTGATACTGGGCCAGGGTGAACGGTTCATCGGGGTCAACGATGTCCAGCAAGTGATGTTTGACCCGCTGTCGTTCCTCTGGCGTCGGCTTGGCCGTGCCAATGTCCATGTAGCGATAGACCTGTCGGGAATCGGCAGACACAACCTCAACCGGCAGGTCGTCCGCCAGACGCAAGGCCATCGCTGTCTTGCCCACAGCCGTTGGGCCCACAATGGCAACGAGAGAGTGGGCATGCCCTGCACGCTTCATGACGTTTCTATGACTGCGTTGCGGATGAGCTCAATGCGCCGCAGGACTCCGCCAGATGTGAGTTGCACAGCCACCACATCAATGCCCCAGTCCACGTCGTCGTAGCCTTCCTCCTGCAGGTAGCAGCGGGCCACACTGGCTAGCCTTTCTTGCTTGCCAGGGGTGACAGATTCCTCTGGCGTGCCAAAGGCTGTGCCCCGCCGAGCGCGCACCTCCACAAAGGCCACCCGCCCCTCATCCTGAGCGATGATGTCCACCTCCCCATACTGGCAACGATAGTTGCGCTGCAAGATGGTGTATCCCAGCTGCTGCAGATGCTTCACCGCGAGTTCTTCTCCGAGTTGTCCTAGAGCACGCCTTGAATCGGGCACCATTGCTCACCCCAGACGCCGACCAACGGCCATCATGGCAACCCTGCCGTCGCCGCTTGGGCATTTCAACCACTGCGGCTGTCCTGCACCGCCAATCGCATTCTCTCGACTGTCGATGCGGTCGCATTCTATCACATGCAGTCCACATGCACAAGTCTCCGTGTTCCCACGTCAACCGGACGCAATTCAATGTGGGGGCACGCTAGCTCCACAGTGCCTAGTGGCTGTTCCAGGGGAAAAGCCGCGCCACCGTCAGGAATGTGCTCTTGTATCGTGCTTCGGCTCTGCGTCAGGGTCTGCGCGCAACTTGGCAATTGAAGCAACCGGCAAACCCCCATCCTTCCCTTCGATCACAATGCCATGAATTGGCACCGCAGCGCTGGCGGCGAAGTCTCCCATGTGGCTCCACCCCAAGGGCCAGAACGAGCCTCTCAGTCTCCCACTGGACCAAACAGCAAACGGCCAAGCAGATAGCGCTGCAGGATCAGGAACAGGACGATATCAGAGTCCGCGTCGACTCCACACAAACGCTGTTCGCCGACCTGCTTGCACGGCTGTGTGATGACCATCTCCGTGCGGCCAACCCAACCACACACTGGCCAGCAGCACAAAGGAAGACGCCTGCGGCAAGAAGCTCAACGGTAGCCGTACACGCTTCTCCAGGTCAGCGCTGCCACGTAGCCGGGCACCCCCCGCGGCAGTTCGAAAAGGGAACGACAGACGGGCCGCCCGATGAGGTCCTTGGCTTCCAGTGCCAGGGCAAAAGCTATTTCCAGCGGCACATGGAAGAAGACGTTGCTCACCGTCCAGGTCACATTGAACGCCAACAGGCGCTGGAAATCATAGTTCTCAATCGCTAGCTGGCTGTTCAAGATCTCTAGGCAACTGTCCAGCCCTATGAATGGCGGCACGCACTTCGCCCGGGTGGCTGAGTCCAGCAGACTGAAGCACAGGTTCCTGATGCGGTAATCGAAAAGGACTCTCAGATCTGGTAGATGCACAGGAGCAGGGTGACCAGCCAGATCGCCACACTGGCCGGGGCGATGTGCCACCAAGCGATCCTGCGCTGCTGCAGGCGCTTGCGCACCCTCGGCAATTTGCCAAGCTGACGAAAGGCAACTATAATTCGCGCAGCCTGGCTAGGAACAAAGGGGTTACTTTGAAGGGCGCTTTCACCTCTGCGCTGTATCCTCATATGCCCGCGGAAGGCAGGACTGGGCAGCGGCCTTGTGGTAGGGCGCTGGTCGATGAGGCGGTTGCCACGACCCAGGTCCCCTTTCCAGAAGCCCTGTTCGAGCCAAAGACCCAAGGACATGCCCCCCGCACGGTAAGCCGTTTGACCATTCTCTTGCCGCAGCATCCGTTGAACCCCACGATCTTGAATCACACTGAGCATCCCGCGGCCGAGAATCGCAGAATAGCCAAGTCTCGGCCAGGATTTTGTGGAATTGCGAACATCGTGTTAGAATGCCCAGCGAGCGCTAGCCGTGAATGAGATGGAGTCTGAAGAAGAGGCCAGCGAGTCCGTGCTAGGCGGAGCTGCAGTCAGACACAGCAAAAGATTGATTCCTTGCGAGCGGTTTCCAGCCGAGCTGAGGCTGAACCCTAGCCTCTGCCTGTCCAAGAGGATGACATCCCACTGCCGCCCGGCGGTGGCTCCACCGGTCAAGTGGAGTAATCAGAATCGATAGGCGCGGAGGTGATAACCCAGCAAGAGGACGACAACGATGCGTTTTCTGGAAGAGGAACTGACCTACAACAAAGGAGGAGAGAAGCAAATGCAGAAGAAACTTTGGACGGTAATCAGTGTGTTGCTCATCTTGGGCATGGTGTTGGCCGGTTGTGCCCCTGCGGCCACGCCCACGCCAACACCTAGGCCAAAGCCCACTGAGGTTCCGCCAACCCAGCCGCCGCCAACCGAGCCGCCACCACCGCCACCCACGCTCAGTGTTGGACAGGTAACGGACATGGGCGGCATCGACGATGCTTCCTTCAACCAGACCGCCTGGGAGGGCATCCTGAGGGCCGTCGATGAACTGGGCGCAGACGGCAAGTTCATCGAGTCCCAGGAGCAAGCCGACTATGCCAAGAACATCCAGCAGTTCCTCGATGAGGAGCTCGACCTCATCGTCACGGTAGGCTTCCTGCTCGGTGTTGACACCGCCACGGCGGCTATGGCCAACCCCGAGCAAAAGTTCGCCATCGTCGACTATGCCTACCCCGACTGCTTCCCTGGCGCTGAGGTTGGCAAGGACTGCGGTTCTGACACCGAACTGCCCAACGTCCTCGGCCTGACCTACGCCACCGATGAGGCTGCCTTCCTCGCTGGCTACCTCGCCGCTGGCATGTCCCAGACCGGCAAGGTCGGCACCTTCGGCGGAATCAAGATCCCGCCCGTCACCATCTTCATGAGGGGCTTTGAAGCTGGCGTCATGCACTACAACCAGGTCAAGGGCACCAGTGTCGAAGTCCTCGGCTGGGACAGCGCTGCCGACGAAGGCCTCTTCACCGGCAACTTTGAGTCCACCGACGATGGACGGCGTTTTGCCGAGTCCTTGATGGACGAGGGTGCCGACATCATCCTGCCGGTGGCCGGCCCGGTTGGCCTCGGCTCAGCAGCGGCCTGCGAGGAGCGCGGCACCATGATGATCGGCGTGGACACCGACTGGTACTTCAGCGCGCCTGAGCACGGGCCGATCTATCTGACCAGCATCCTCAAGAACATGGACGTCTCCGTCTTCGATACTGCCAAGGCAGTCGCCGATGGCACATTCAGCGGCGGCGTCTATGTCGGGACACTGGACAACGGCGGTGTTGGCATCTCATCGTTCCATGACTACGCTGATGACGTCCCCGCTGACCTGGTAGCCGAGCTGGAGCAGATCACGGCCGACATCATCGCCGGCACCATCACCGTTGCTGGCGTGCTGGGGCTCTAGCCTCGCTTGATCGAGCAACTGGTTCGGGCCAAGGGTGCCTTTGGCGTCCCTTGGCCCGACCTCCGTTCTCGGCTTGTTTCTGAGTCACTCTCTACCTCGGTTCCGATCCGTGTACCGGCAGATCGCAGCTTTCCGCTGCTGTACATGGGACTCAGGCGGACCATGACTCGTCGTAGGTTGTGAGGAACTCATAGGGGAGGGGCGTATAATGTCCCTTGTGTTGAAGCTGGAAGATATCACCAAGGCCTTTCCCGGGGTGCTGGCCAACGATCATATCGATCTGACCCTGGAAGAGGGGGAGATCCACGCCCTTTTGGGAGAGAACGGTGCGGGCAAAAGCACGCTGATGAACATCCTCTATGGCCTCTATGCACCGGACGAGGGCCGAGTCTTTGTGCGCCCTCGCCAGCAGGGTGGCATGGCGGGCCAGGCCTCTACCAGGGATGGCCTGTTGGAGGTTGAGATCAACAGTCCTAGCGACGCCATCGCGCGAGGCATCGGCATGGTGCACCAGCATTTCATGCTCATCCCTCCCCTAACCGTGACCGAGAATGTGATGCTGGGCATGGAATCCACGCGCGGCGTCCTGCTGGACAGAGCCACGGCAGCGGGCCGTGTTGAGGAGATTTCAGAGCAGTACGGACTGGAAGTTGATCCGGAGGCATATGTCCGCGATCTGCCAGTGGGAGTCCAGCAGCGGGTGGAAATCATCAAGCTGCTGTACCGCGAGGCCGACATCCTTATCCTAGACGAACCTACCGCCGTGCTCACTCCCCAGGAGGTGGATCGCCTCTTCGCCACCATATCGAACCTTGTCAAGCAGGGCAAATCCATCATCTTCATCACGCACAAGCTCAGGGAAGTGATGGCAATAGCCAATCGTATCACCGTGCTGCGCGATGGCCGTGTCGTGGGCACAACTTCGCCTGATCAGACGACACAGGCAGAGCTGGCGGCGATGATGGTGGGCCGTCAGGTCGCATTGATAGTAGACAAAGAACCGGCAACCCCTGGCGAAGCAGTCCTGGAAGTGCAGGGGCTACAAGCCTGCGACGATCGTCAGCACATCGCCGTCAACGGCGTCTCCTTTCAGGTTCGCGAGGGGGAGGTTCTCGGGATCGCTGGTGTGCAGGGCAACGGGCAGACTGAGCTGGTGGAAGCGCTCACCGGGTTGCGTCCCGTCACCGGTGGGGAGATCCGCATCCTGGGCACACCTGTGACCCACGCGACACCGCGCAAGATCCTCGAGAAGGGGGTTGCGCATGTCCCGGAGGATCGGCAGCAAGATGGTCTGGTCCTCAGCAGTCCGGTCCACGACAACCTGGTTCTGAACACCTACTATCTACCGCCCTACGCCAGAGGCATATCCATTCAAGAAGAAGCAATCATCTCCACGGCCACTCAACTGGTGGACCAATTCGACGTACGCACGCCGAGTGTTTTTGTCCCCACGTCCCATCTATCTGGCGGGAACCAGCAGAAGGTGATCGTCGCTCGTGAGTTCTCCCGTCCTGTCAAGCTGATCATCGCGTCTCAACCGACACGGGGTCTGGATGTGGGATCGATCGAGTACATCCATCAGCGCATCATCCAGAAACGAGACGAAGGGACGGCTGTGCTGCTAGTCTCTCCGGAGCTGGACGAGGTCATCGCGTTGTCTGACCGGATAGCGGTTATGTACAGAGGACAGATCATGGACACCGTGCCAGGCAGGGGTGTCAACCGTGACTACTTGGGACTGCTGATGGCAGGAATTGAAGCATCGGAGGCAGCCAGGTCGGCACCTCCCACCATTGAGGGCGCTGAGAAGGTAGAGCGTGTCTTCTAGCCACCCTCTACGTGGCCCCATCTCCATGGAACAACGAGGAGCTCAATGTGGATCAAGAAAGCGTAGCGACGGATTCGGCGTCAGCCGCCACTAGCGAGGAGCAGGCCCCAACAGGGGCCAGACAGCGATTGCAGGCTCTGGCGCCTGTGGTTGGGAGTTTGGCGGTGCCCATCCTGGCGGTGTTTACCGGGCTGGTCATCGGCGCTATCGTTATCGCTGTCACCGACCCAGTTGTGATTGCGGCGTATCGCCAGTTCTTCCGTGCACCCGGTGCAGCTCTGTCAGCTACCTGGCAGGCAGTGTCCACTGCATACGGCGCCCTGTTCTCAGGGTCGCTGGGGAGTCCGCGTGAAGTCTACCAGGCAATCCAGAGCTACTTGAGCACAGGAGACAATGCTTTGCTGCTGCAGGCCATCTATCCCATCACAGAGAGCCTGGTGGCATCAATGCCGTACATCTTCAGCGGTCTGGCCGTGGCTGTCGGTTTCCGCTGTGGCCTGTTCAATATCGGTGTGGAGGGACAGCTTGGAATGGGCGCCCTGGCGGCAGCCTATGTTGGGTACAGTTTTGTTGGCGCCAGCAGGCTCGTTCACCTTCCCCTGGCCATCGCGGCAGGAGCTATTGGAGGGGCTTTCTGGGCAGCTATACCCGGATATCTGAAGGCCAAGACCGGAGCCCACGAAGTCGTCAACAGCATGATGATGAATTACATCGCTTTTCGCCTCAGTGACTGGCTGCTCAACGGCCCCATGAAAGCCCCAGGTTATCGGCCGATCAGTCCCGTCATTGAGCCTTCGGCTGCATTGCCCCGGTTCTTCCCTCCACCACTGCGCTTCAATGCCGGTTTTTTCCTGGCGCTGGCCATGGCTGCACTTGTCTATTGGTTCCTCTTCAAGACCACCCTGGGGTTCGAGATCCGTACGGTAGGCGCTAACCCGCACGCTGCCCGCTATGCTGGGATGAGTGTCACCCGCAACTTTGTGCTGGCTATGGTGTTGAGCGGAGGTCTGGCCGGCCTGGCAGGTGCCAGCCAGGTTCTGGGCGTGAACCTCTGGGTGGGGCAAGGTTTCACTGCCGGCTATGGGTTCGACGCCATCGCCCTCGCTCTGCTGGGCAAGAGCCACCCGCTGGGTGTCGTCCTGTCTTCGCTGCTGTTCGGTGTGCTGCGCAGCGGCGCCACGCGCATGCAATCCCTCGCGGGCATTCCCATCGATATCATCTCGATCATACAGGGCCTGGTGATCATGTTCATCGCGGCTCCGGCCATTATCCGCTGGCTGTACCGAATCCGGGTCGAGCGACCTGAAGAGGTTGTATTGACCCGGGGCTGGGGAGCATGACCGTCGCCCCGCTGTAGATGCAGTCGGCCGACAGTCTGCGTTCTCGTTTCTTTCCGGAAAGGTGCTCACAATGACGACCATCGCACGATCTGCACAACGCTTGCTCTCAATGGGCCGAGGCCGAGGGATGGGCGCGCTGTTCCTGGCCATTGGTGCGGCCATCCTTGTGCTGTTGGGCCGGGGGTTGGAAGCTGGGCAAAAGGCCAAATTCGGGCTCAACCCTGGTTTTAAATCCCAAGCTATCCCCATACCGGATTTGGAATTGCCCGTGCAGCCTACCATCTATGCCCTGGGCCTCCTTATCCTGGCACTGGGGGCCTGGCAGCTGATTCGCGGCTTTCGCTCCGCCGATGCGGTGCTTGGCGTAGTGGCCGTTTGTTTCGTGTTTGCGTTTCTCACGTGGTCGGCACGAGGCAAGTCCTTCAACCTCGTGGGGATGCTGGGGAGCTCGCTGCTCAGAGCAACCCCTATTGCCCTGGCTGCTCTATGCGGTGTGATGTGTGAACGGAGTGGGGTGGTCAACATCGGCATCGAGGGGATCATGCTGATGTCCGCTCAGGCGGCAGTGGTCTCTGCTACGGTCACCAAGAATCTGTGGGTTGGGCTTGCCGCTGCCATGCTGGCCGGGGCACTTGCTTCGCTTGTTCACGCCGCGATGGCTGTCAGTTTCAAGGTGGATCAGATTGTCAGCGCCACTGCCATAAACATCTTCGGAGCGGGCGCGACCAGTTTTATTGGCTCCCGGTTCCTGGAGAAGAACGCCAGTGGCTTGAACAACTCGGGCACCTTTCCCGTGATCCCCATCCCTGGCCTTTCCAGGATCCCTATTCTGGGTCCCATCTTCTTCGAGACTGGAATCATTGTTTACCTGATGCTCTTCCTAACGCTTGCAGTCCACATCCTGCTCTTCAACACCTCCTGGGGCCTGCGCACCCGGGCGGTAGGTGAGCATCCTCGCGCTGCCGACACGCTGGGCATCAACGTCTACCTGATGCGGTACGTGAGTGTCATCCTGGGCGGTGTGATCGCTGGCGTTGGCGGAGCCTATTTCACCATTGGCTCCGTGGGGCGCTTTGACGAGATCATGACGGCTGGCAAAGGGTTCATTGGCCTGGCAGCGATGATCTTTGGCAACTGGAACCCCTTTGGCGCTTTTGCTTCGTCACTCATTTTTGGCTTTGCAGACTCTCTGCAGATCAAGCTGCAGATTCTGCGGACGCCCATTCCCTCTGAGTTCTTGCTGATGGCGCCCTACATCGTCACGATGATCGTTCTCGCTGGCGTGGTAGGTCGCGCGATACCACCGGCAGCTGACGGCGTGCCTTATGAGAAGGAGTAGCGGGGTACTGCGATGTCCTCTTCTCGTGGGGTGGCTAACCATCCATCTGGTCGCTTGCGCCGCGCCGGCACCATCTACCCCCAGCCCTGAGACGCCTTCGGATCTCCCCACCTCAGTGACAGTCGTCACAACGCAGTCGATTCCGGACCTGCTGACGGGCGGCGCGGTTGTTACTACTGTTGCTGGCAAATGCCATCCCCTGGCCCGCGACTATGTGGATGGCCCCGCGGACGAGGCACGATTCCACAAGCCCTGCAGTGTAAGCCTGGATGCGCAGGGCAATGTGCTGGTCGCAGATTGCTTCAACCACTGCATTCGTCAGGTGAGCCCCGAGGGCATGGTTATCACCCTGGCCGGAGTCTGCGGAGAGAGAGCTGGCTACGTGGATGGACCAGCCGCTGAGGCTCGCTTTTTCTGGCCCACACACGCCATTGCAGATGCCGCCGAGAACGTGTATGTGGCCGATTCCTGGAACAACGTCGTTCGGCTGATCACGCCCGATGGCATGGTGAGCACGCTGGCCGGCAGCGAAGAACGAGCCTACGCGGATGGCCCGGCGCTGGAGGCCAGGTTCGGTGCACCCAACTCGCTGATCTTTGATGCAGCAGGCGACCTCTACGTGGCGGAGGCCTTTTACGGGCACAACTTGCCGGGGTGGCCCAGGGTGCG
>JBFEPU010000072.1:0-11020 GCA_041549915.1 Anaerolineae bacterium
GCACGGGCGGCCACCGTCTTCTTTCAACCTCTTTTCTCGGCTGCTCGGCCCGGGCAGGGTGCAATCGTACGAGTCCGGGTGACGGCCCGGCTGCGTCGGCGCGGCAGACGTTCGTGGAAAGCGGCGCAACCATGGAGCGGATGATGAATCGAGATGGCCTGATGACACTGTATGCCTACAATGCCTACGCCAACGGGCTGCTGCTGGACACGGTCGAGAAGTTGTCGCCAGAGGAGTTCTTGCAGCGGTGCAGCCCCAGCCACGGCTCGGTTCGCTCTCTCCTGCTGCACATGCTGGAGTGTGAGGCCTTTTTCCTGGCACAGTGCCAGGGACAGCGCTTTGAGCTTGAAGTTGCCACCCTGCCCTCGGTGCCCGACATCCGGCGCCAGTGGCGCCAGCTCGAACGACAGCAGGAATGCTGGATCACGTCCCTGACCGACGCGGAATGGACCCGTCAGGTCGCGCTGGAGCTGAGGGGACAGAAGCTCGTCTTCGCCGTGTGGGAGCTGCTGCTCCAGGCGGTCATCCACTCGGTCCACCATCGTGGGGAACTATCGGTTGTCTGCACTGGCCTTGGCTACCCGCTGTCCACGATGGACATCATCCTCCATTTCATCAACCAGAACGGGCAGAGCTGGCCCTTCGGCTAGCACCAGCGCGGCGGGCAGAACGCCGACCAACTCAGAGCGATGGTGATGACGGTTCCCAGGGGCTTTGCACGGACGATCCGCGAGCTCCACGGGGAGACAGGCGACGAGTGGCTGCATCGCCTGCCGGCCCTGCTGGCTGACTGCGCGCTGCGCTGGTCGCTGACCATCTTGCCACCCTTCGAGCCTCTGACGTACAACTATGTCGCGCCTGCGATCCGCAGGGATGGCACCGATGTCGTCCTGAAGGTGGGGGTTCCCAACCCGGAGCTGCTCACAGAGATCGAAGCGCTGCGGCAGTTCGACGGCCACGGCATGGTTCAACTGCTGGATGCCGACCCTGAGCTGGGCATTCTGCTTCTGGAGCGGCTGAAACCTGGCGCGCCGCTGTCAAAGCTGGGCGACGACCAGCAGGCGACCTCCATCGCCGCACAGGTGATGCGCCAGTTGTGGCGTCCCGCACCTCCGCAACATCCCTTCCCGACGGTGGCGAAATGGGCGACCGGTTTGGAGAGGTTGCGGCGACGGTTTGGCGGCGGCACTGGCCCTCTGCCCAGCGGATGGGTCGAGGCCGCGGAGTACCTCTTTGGCGAACTCATCGGCTCCATGGCCGAGCCGGTGTTGCTGCATGGCGACCTGCACCACGAGAACATCCTCAGCGCCGAGCGCCAGCCCTGGCTGGCCCTGGATCCCAAGGGCGTGGTCGGAGAGCCGGCGTACGAGGTGGGTGCCCTGCTGCGCAATCCGATACCGGGACTGCTGAAGCAGCCTCACCCGGAGCGCACTCTGGCGCGGCGGGTGGATCAGCTCGCCGAGGAGCTGGGGCTTGACCGTGCGCGACTGGTGGACTGGGGTTTGGCCCAGGCGGTGCTGTCAGCGTGGTGGAGTATTGAGGATCACGGCCATGGCTGGGAGTGGGGCATTGCCTGCGCAGAGGTGCTTGCCACGCTGCGGTGACGGGCAGCCACGGTTTCAGGGAAGGGTGGTCTCTCCCGACGACGGTCGGCTTGAGGTGCCGCGTCTCCTGCGCTGTCTTGCCACTCGTATGCGCGCCAGAGATCGCCTGAGGGCTGCTTCCGCTGCGGCAAACTCGAGTGCATCAACCTGTCGCTGCATCAAGGCTTCCGCCCTTCGGCGAGCTTCCTCTGCGCGAGCGAGGTCGATCTCCTCGGCGCGCTCGGCAGTGTCGGCAAACACGGTCACCTGGTCTGCCAGTACCTCCATGAAACCACCACTCACTGCAAAAGAGACTTCTTCTGCACCGTTCCTGGCTCTGAGCACACCGGCCCGCAACAGTGTCAGGAGGGGTGTGTGATTCGGCAGGATGCCCAACTGCCCATCAATGCCCGGAGCGAGCACGACGTCCGCGTCGGCTGCGTATACCAGGCGCTCGGCCGTGACAATCTCAAGCGCTAGCTTTGCCACTTTGAGCCCGCCATCTGTATCGCCACCGCTTGGCTATTTGCCCTGTCGAGCGGCTGCCAGAACGCCATCGATGGTGCCTTGCATGAAGAACGCTGGCTCGGGAACTTGGTCGTGCTCGCCTTGAAGGATCTCCTCGAAGCCGCGAATGGTTTCATCAATGGAGACATAGGCGCCGCTGCGACCCGTGAACTGCTCAGCGACAAACATCGGCTGGGACAGAAATCTCTGGATCTTGCGCGCTCGCGCAACGGTCAACTTATCCTCTTCTGCGAGTTCTTCCATCCCCAGAATGGCGATGATATCCTGCAGGTCCTGGTAGCGCTGGAGGACCTCCTGGACGCCAACAGCCGTTTCGTAGTGACGCCGGCCAACAATGTTCGGATCGAGGATACGGGAGGCTGAGGCCAAGGGGTCTATGGCTGGGTACAAGCCTTGTTCGGCAATGGTTCTCTGCAACACCACCGTGGCATCCAGGTGGGCAAAGGTTGTCACTGGAGCGGGATCGGTGTAGTCATCGGCAGGCACGTATACCGCTTGCACAGAGGTGATCGCGCCTCGCGCGGTGGACGTAATTCGCTCCTGCAGCGTGCCCATGTCCGTGCCCAGTGTTGGCTGGTAGCCCACAGCCGACGGCATGCGCCCGAGCAGCACCGATACTTCCATGCCGGCCATCACAAAGCGATAGATATTGTCGATGAACAGCAGGATGTCTTGACCCTTGTCTCGGAAGTACTCGGCCATCGTCAGTCCGGTCAGCGCGACGCGAAAGCGCACGCCGGGCGGCTCGTTCATCTGGCCAAAAACCAGGACGGTCTTGTCCAAGATGCCAATCTGCCGCATCTCGTGCCACAGATCGTTGCCCTCGCGCGACCTTTCGCCCACGCCCGCAAAGACGGACACTCCTCCGTGCTCCGAAGCACGGTTGCGGATCAACTCGTAGACGAGGAAAGTCTTGCCCACACCAGCGCCGCCAAAGATGCCAATCTTCCCCCCGCGCACAAAGGGGGCCAGGAGGTCAATGGCTTTCAACCCGGTCGGGAATATCTCGATGTGCGCCTGCTGGTCTGCAAAGGGTGGAGGTCGATGGTGGATTGGCCACGACTCGTCCGTCTTGATCGCTGCGCCGCCGTCTATGGGCTCGCCAAGCACATTGACCATGCGTCCCAACATCTCTGGTCCGACCGGCACGGTGATCGGCAGTCCGGTGTCCACAGCAATAGTTCCACGCCGCAGGCCGTCGGTCAGATCCATGGCAACACAGCGAACCGAACCGCCGGTTAACTGCTGCTGCACCTCAGCAACCAGGCGACGTTCCCCATCGACTAGAATCTCGACTGCATTGTGGATCTTGGGAAGCTCCTCACCAGGGAACTCGACATCGACCACCGGGCCGAGCACCTGCGTGACCTTGCCCCTGCTGCCTTTTGCCATGTCCGACACCCTATCTCAGTATCTCGCGCCCACCATGGTCACTCGACTGGGGACACGAACAGTCCGCCCTCGCTCAACTCGATAACATCCTGTGTAATCGCCCTCTGCCGCATCCTGTTGGCCATCAGCGTGAGGTCGTTCAGCATCTCATTCGCATTCTCGTTGGCTTCGCGCATGGCCACCATGCGTGCCGAGTGCTCGCTGGCCATCCCCTCGCGGAGGACCTGAAGAACCTGTAACTGCACCAGGCGCGGAAGCAGGTCGGCGAGCAGCGCCTGCCGATCCGGTTCGAAAGTGTAGGCGCGGCGTGTGTGCATGCCCAATGAGGGATCGTGGGGAAGGGGCAGGAGCTTGCGCAGCACGGGTCTCTGGATCAACGTGTTCACGAACTCGGCGTAGGCCATGTACACTTCGTCGACGTCTCGGCGTTCAAAGTCATCCATCAGCACTTCAGCGATGGGAGCCCCCAGCTCGGACAGCGTGGCCTCGTCGCCAACGCCAGCAAACTCGGCAACGATGCGCTGGCCGTGGTGCAGCATCCAGTCCCGGCCCTTTGGGCCTACCGTGACCAGCCTGACAGGCGCGGATTGTTCCAGGATGAATTGGGCAGCCCGCTGGATCACTGTGTGATTCAGGGCGCCGCAGAAGCCGCGACTGGCGGTGACCAGCAGCAACTCGATGCGCTTGACGGGTCGCTTCGCCAGCAGCGGGTGCAGCTGGCGGTCCTCCGCACCGGTTTCCACAGCCGCCAGATGGCTCAGCAACCGCCACGCCCGTGCGACGTACCCGCGATGTGCAAGCACCTGGTCCTGTGCGCCGCGCATTTTGGAACCAGAGACCATCTGCATGGCGCGGGTGACCTGGGCGATGTTCTTCACGCCCCGGATATGCCTTCTGAGCTCCCTAAGGCCGGCCAAACCTTCTCCTTGAATTCCTCGATTGCCGCCTTCAACCGCGCCTCTGTGTCTGGCGAGAGTTGCTCCTCACTGGCGATCGACTGTCCTACCTGCGCGTGCACGTGCGCCACGTAGCGATGAAAAGCTGTCTCGCACTCCTTGATCCGCTCCAGGGGCACGTTGTCCAGATAGCCTCTGGTTACCAGATAGATGCTCATGACCTGTTGTTCAAGCGGACGCGGGGCATAGGGTGGTTGCTTCAGGATCTCGGTGGTCCTTCGGCCACGATCCAGCATTGCCCGCGTCGAGACGTCGAGGTCAGAGCCAAACTGGGCAAAGGCGGCCAGCTCCCGGTACTGCGCCAGATCCAGGCGCATCCTGCCGGCAACCTGGCGCATAGCTTTGGTCTGAGCTGCCCCACCGACGCGTGAAACAGACAGCCCAACATTCAGTGCAGGCCGGATCCCGGAGTGAAAGAGATCGGCCTCGAGGTACACCTGCCCGTCGGTGATGGAGATGATGTTGGTGGGCACGTAGGCCGATATGTCTCCCAACTGCGTCTCTACGATGGGCAGGGCGGTCAGGGAGCCGCCCCCGAGCTCTGCGCCTAGCTGTCCCGCCCGTTCGAGTAGACGCGAGTGCAGGTAGAAGATGTCGCCTGGATAGGCCTCCCTCCCCGGTGGACGGCGCAGCAGCAGAGAGAGTTGTCGATAGGCCCACGCGTGTTTGGTGAGATCGTCATAGATGACCAGCGAGTCCTGCCCCTTTTCCATGAAAAACTCGGCCATCGCACACCCGGCGTAGGGTGCGATATACTGCAGAGCTGCCGGATCCGAGGCCGCGGCCACCACGACAATGGTATAGTCCATCGCCCCGTGTTGCTCAAGGGTGTGCACCACCTGAGCTACGCTCGATAGCTTCTGGCCAATAGCGACGTAGACACACACCACGGCAGCTTCACGCTGGCTGAGGATCGTGTCCACGGCAAGGGCGGTCTTGCCCGTTTGTCGGTCGCCAATGATCAGTTCCCGTTGGCCGCGACCTACGGGCACCATGGCGTCGATGGCCAGGATGCCGGTGTGCAGCGGAGTTCTGACCGCGTCGCGAGCAGTGATGCCCGGCGCGGACCGTTCGACATAAGAATAGCCCCGCCGCCGCACTGGTCCTTTGCCGTCGAGTGGTCGCCCCAGAGCGTCCACGACGCGTCCCAGCAATCCCTCTCCCACGGGCGCAGAAGCAACGAACCCGGTCCCAAAGACGGCGTCTCCCTCCGCGATCCGCGTATAGTCGCCCAGGATCACCGCTTTGACTGCGTCGTGCTCCAGGCTCAGCGCGATGCCGCGAACGCCGCTGGAGAACTTGAGCATTTCATTGTACATCACGTTGGACAGTCCGGCGACGCTTGCCACCCCGTCTCCAACCTCGATCACCGTACCGACATCCACCGCCCGCGCTCGTGGCTCAAAAGCGCCGATTTCCTGTTCAAAGCGACGAATGATGTCCCCAGTCTTGCTTTCCGGCACTATTCTGCCTCTCCACTCTTGATCAGCACGTCGCGGAGCACCTCCAGCTTGCACGCCACACTGTCGTCGATCAGTTGATCCCCGACGCGTGCCTGCACACCGCCCAGCAGCGTCGCGTCCACCTCAAACTGCCCCTGGACCTGCGGCCCAAAGCGGGTCCTCAGGCGCTGCAGAATCATGGCCCTTTGCTTGCCGTCCAAAGGCACAGCAGACTTGACCAGCGCCACTTGCCGCTCGCTGGGCTCGTTCGCCGTCTCGCCTGATTCACGTGCCGCGCCTTCCGCCACCCTCATGTCCTCCACCGTGCAGCAGATCAGTCCGACGCTGTGCTGTCGGACAGGAACCGCTCCACCAGACGCCGGTGCGATGGCGTGTCCAGTGACTGTCCGATCACCTTGGACGCAGCAGCAACGACCAGATCTGCGAGCTTTGTCCGGTCAGCTCGTGCCGCCTCCCGGCGTTCGAGCTCCATCTCCTTGCGCGCCCGCTCCATCAGATCTTGGGCTTCGTGACGAGCCTCGCTCAGTGCCTGCTCGCGGAGGCGTTTCGCTTCCTCGTTCGCCTGTTGCAGTACGAGCCGCGCCTCCTCCTGTGCCTGCTCGATGCGCTTGCCGTACTCCGCTTCGGCCTGCGCTGCACGCTGCGACGCCAACTCCGCATCCTCCAATGACTGGCGGACCTTCTCCGCGCGCTGATCCAGCATCCCCAATACGGGCTTGAACAGGAAGATACGTAGCAGAACTAGCAGGATGAGCAGATTGGCGATTTGCGAGACGAGGTATCCCGCGTTGATGCCGAGAGCTTCCATTGTCTCTCCCCTTGACGTGCGCAGCTCACAGCTCGCGGAGGCTGCGCACTGGATTCAGAGCGGGTGACTAGACGAACTTGATGATCAGAGCGACCACCAGCGCGTAGATGGCGATGGCCTCGGCGAAGGTGATGGCAGTGATCAGGTTCGTGGTGATGGTCGGCCCGGCTTCGGGGTTGCGGCCCAGCGCTTCCATCGCCGTTGATGCGATACGGGCGATGGCAATCGCCGGGAAAATGCCGCCCAGGGCAATCGTAAGTCCAGCAGCAATGTTCTTGATATCTTCGGCTGACATGAAGACCCCTTCCTATTCGCGAAGTTGACCGCTACAGACTTGATCGGTCAGGTTTGGTCGGCGCGTGGTCTTTGCGCTGCTTGTTCCTGGCTCGACGCCTCAGGTTGCTCCTCGGCGTGGTGCATGGCCGCGGAAAAATAGACCAGCGTCAGCAGGGCAAAGATCAAGGCCTGCATGAAGCCGACAAAGATCTCCAGGGCCATGAACGGCAACGGTCCGACGACCGGCAGCAGGAACGCGATGACAAGTAGAAGTACCTCCCCGGCGAAGATGTTGCCGAAAAGGCGGAAGGCAAAGGACAGGATCTTGGTGAACTGGTCGAAGAGCTCGAGCAACCCGATGAACAGGCTTGCGATGCGCTGCATCAGATTGCCCTTGCCGAGAACCGTCTTCAGGTCGAGAAAGCGGCTAAAATAGGCCGTTCCCAACGCGCGCACACCAAACACCTGGATGCTGGCCACAGCGAAGATGGCCAGGGCGATGGTGGTGTTCAGATCAGTGTCGGCGGCGCGCAAAAGGGGGATAAATACCTCCTTGCCAGCCTCGAGACGACTGATGCCAATGCTCCCAAACCCGGGCAGCAGCTCCATCCAGTTGACGGTGACGATGAAGAGGAACAAGGTAGCGATCACAGGGAATACAGTGGGGGTTTGCGGACCGGTGACGCCGCTGGCCAGGTGGTAGAGGCCCTGCACTACCCCCTCAACGGCGGTCTGCAATCGGCCGGGCACCATTTCCAGATTGCGGGTCGCCAGGTACGACACACCCACCAGTACGACCATGGCCAGCCAGGTGGCCAGGATCGAGTTGGGGATGTGCAGCCCGAACAGGGGCACACGCTCGGCTCGCAGGCTGATCTCTGGCTCCGGCGGACGGGGAACGACAGCATTGGAGGCCAGGACGACCACAACCACCAGCAATATCACGAATACCCGTGACTTGTCCATTGAACGATCACCGATCAACCCACGCAGTAATGGGTATAGTATATCGCACATCGTCTGCTCTGTCAACGAGCTTCGAGGGTTGGAGCACGTCAAGGCGGTACAGCTCCGCGTAAGCTCGTCATCGGGACGCTTTCCGTTGGGCGACCTTGGGCATGGCTGCATGCGGTAGCACCGAAAAGCAGGCACAGCGGTCGCTAGTGCCCCGCGGTCGTGCCGACTGCAGGAAAGGACACGTTTTGACTTATGTTGGGAACTAGCTATAATAACAAGCAGACTCGCATGCCGCGCCAGTTCCAAAGGACCGCGTTCCTGGCGCGACCCGAGCCGTTCCACATGTGAAGACTTACGTCACCGCCTATGCACAGGCTGGACATGCGCACCTCGGCGCCATGACCAGCACGATCTCAGCGCGCTGGATTCCGAGGCGCCTCACCGACGCAAGGAAGGAAGCGAGCGATGACCAACCTTCGTCCAGTGTGGAACAGGCTGCGCCACGCAGCCTGGCTCTTCAGGGTCGAAGTTCTCCTCTGCCTGACACTGCTACTCGTTGCTGTCGCACCCGCAGGTGATCTCGATTTCCTGCTTTTGAGCCGGGCGCAGGACCCCATTCCTCCGTCGCCGGGGTCTGTGCAGGCGGTTGGGCAGGTAGTCATCTTCCGTCAGGGCGTCGATGGCTACCAGGGCTGTGCCGATACCTACATCTCAGAGTTCAGCCCCAATGAGAACTTTGGAGACCACGAACTGATGCTTGGCGAGAAGGGCCGCATCCATGTGCTGATCCGCTTCGACGTCACAAGCCTGCCTGCCGACGCGTTCATAGAGGAAGCCAGCCTGGGACTCTACGTCCACAACTACGGGCAGCGCGAGGCGCCGATCATCGCTGCGGCGTACACAGTGCTCCGCGGCTGGGAGGAGATGCAGGCAACCTGGTACCAGGCCACAGACGCGGAGCTTTGGGGACTGGCTGGCTGCAATGACACGACCAGCGACCGCTCCGCAACGCCGCTCGATCGTCAGTCGGTCTACGAGCGGGATCGATGGTACAACTGGGATGTGACGACCGCGGTGCGGAGCTGGGTGGCGGATGCCGCCTCCAACAGGGGGGTGATCGTCCAGCAGACCAACCAGGAGGTCGGCGGCGAGTTTGACATCTGGCATTCTGAGTACCTTGGCTGGGACCGCCGACCATACCTTATGGTTCGCTACTTGCTGGAAACACCCACGCCGACCAGCACAACGACGGCGACGCCTACAGCGACGAGCACTGCGACAGAGACCCCGACGGGCACCATGACAGCCACGCCGACGAGCACAGCGACAGCCACGCCTACAGGCACTGTGACGGCGACTCCGACGGGCACCGCGACAGCCACGCCGACGGGCACGGTGACAGCCACGCCGACCGGCACGATGACAGGCACTCCGACCGGAACGACGACAGCCACCCCGACCAGCACTGTGACGGCCACGCCGACAGGCACTACAACAGCCACGCCGACGGCCACTCCCACAGAGACAGTGACCCCCACCTCCACAGCGACGCCTCCCCCGGGCCGGATCTATCTTCCGCTGCTATTAAGGAGTCATCCAAGACTGGTGTGCTGGGACTGGGGCTACACGTTTAACGAGGAGTTTGACGATCCCGCCCTGACGGGATGGGGCGTGAGCCTGGTGGGTGGACAGCAGGAGGTGAGCGACAGTGCGATCCACCTCTCGACAACGCTGCCCGGCGACCAGTTCCCTCTGGTTTGGCGAAACAGCCTTTTTGCCGCCGCCGGCTTCGATTCTGAGTTCGAAGCGCGCTTCCGGTACTCAGACTTTACGGCATACGGCACTACCTTGGCCTTCAATTCGGCCAGGTTCGACGGTGAGCGTTTTGCTGCCAGCGAGAGCGTGCCAGCGGGAATCGAAGATATCCTAAACATCCACCACGTGGTGGACCCTGAAGCTGGTATCTACCGCTTTGACATCTCGATGCTGCGGGGTCGTGTCGTCTGGGCCGGTATCCCGGAGGACAGCAGCTGGCACGAGGTTCGCGTCATCCTTTCCGACAACCGCTATACGCTGTACGTGGACGGCCAGCGAGTGGGCTCGGCCACGTCAGACCTCAGGCCAGGCAGCGTCTACCTGGGCAACCCGACCATACAGCCCTTTTTCGGGGGCTGGACAAAGTTGCACGTAGACTACATTCGCATCTCTGAGTGTCTGGTCTGGGGACCGGGTTAGTGCCGGTCTTGAGGAGTGTGGGCGTGGTGACTGTGGGGCGCTGCGTTGGGCCTTGCCCTCGCAGAGTGAGCCAATGGAGAGCATCACACGGAGCCGATGTGATGGAGATTGGACCAGACGTGCTCAGCAATTGCAGGTCCGTCCGCAGGAGCGGTGAGCGATGACGGGACACACGTGCGACCATTGGGCGCTGCGTTTGCTGGTACTCCTTGCGGCCCTGACCTCAACCGCGGTGGCTCAAGGTACACAGGAATACAACTGGAGCCGCAATATCGGGGTCGTCCATGGTCCAGGCGAACTGAAGCGGCCATCAGACGTTGCTGTGACGGCGGACAACCGTGTCTATGTCCTGGACAGCGCCAATCATCGCATCCAGGTCTTTTCCATGGACGGCACCTACCAGCGCGAATGGGGATCGTACGGCGTTGGCAGCGGCCAACTGCGGTATCCGTGCGGCCTGGCGGTGAGTCAGGAAGGGTATGTATTCGTCGCCGACAGCGGTAACTTCCGCGTTCAGGTCTTTGACGCAAACGGCACTTTTGTGCGCATGTGGGGTGCGTACGGGAGGGGGGACGGGCAGTTCAGCAGCCCGTCAGGGATTGCCGTAGGCCCGGCCGGACGCGTCTACGTTTCTGATCGCGAGAGCAACCGTGTTCAGGTATTTGAGCAGACCGGCGAGCTGGTCCTCGCCTGGGGATCGGAGGGCAGCGGCAATGGGCAATTCCTGGCCCTCGCCGATGTGGCAGTGAGCTCGGGCGGGCGCGTCTATACCGCCGATGCTTTTAACCACCGGATTCAGGTCTTTGACGCGGATTCGGGTGA
>JBFEPU010000073.1:0-10876 GCA_041549915.1 Anaerolineae bacterium
GATCCTCGCTCATGTTCTCTATCAGGGTTGAACCAGCCCGGGTGGCGCCATCCGGGTCAAGGGCAGCCTGCAGCGTGACGGAGAGGAGCCCACGCCCTCGGTAGCCAGCAGCGGGATCCGGACCAGCCGATCACTCTACCGCCGCAGGCTCAGCGACACCAGAGGCATCCCACCACCGTGGGATGACCTCCGCTGACCCATACCACGCCACGCTCGATAGGCTGAAGTGACTCACGCCTTCCAGTATTATGGGATGCCATCCAGGCAGAATCGCTGACTCGATGGGGACCAATCCGTCGCCCCAGGAATCTCCAGCACCGCTGAGCCTGAGGTAGGACCTGTAGGCCAGGCGCTGCCCAACCGA
The DNA here is from genome assembly GCA_041549915.1 of Anaerolineae bacterium. GTDB lineage: Bacteria > Chloroflexota > Anaerolineae > UBA2200 > UBA2200 > JBFEPU01. The sequence continues at coordinate 365 of JBFEPU010000073.1, forward strand.
ACCGTCGCGCCTTCCCTGCACCCTCTTCCCGGCCACACAGACGTACTGAACCTGCGGGGCAAAGTAGGCGCCCGGGTATTGCTCGTCAACCCAGCGGCGAATCTGCCCGCCACTTCGATTATGGTGCGGGCTCCCCAGAGTGATCAACCGATCCACGTAGTCAGTCCCGCGATAGATATGACCCATAAAGGGCCGATCACTCAGATACAGGCGCCCCATCACGCCGCCCGCACTGTGACCCACCAGAGTCACCTTCCCAGTCGCGGAGTGGCGCACTGCCTCGAGTACCGCCCGCTCCAGCTTGCCTAGCAACCTCGCCCACCCGGCGCGCGTGGTGCTCCGTATCCAGTCATGGGTCCACGCATCCACGATCCGAACTGTCTGTCCAGTCATTTCGGCCAGTTGACCATACATGGACCGGTAGGCCGTGGGAACGCTCAGGAACCCACCGAAAATGACAACGGGCTGCTCGTCAAGAGGGCGTGGCACCGAGGGCCTCCGCCGAGCCCATCTCACTGGTTAGGAAAGCGGCAACGCTGAGCCGTGACAACAAGGTCAGCGCCGCGATCGCGGCCACAACCTCCAGCCCGAACACTGTGCTGAACGCTGCAAGGTAACTGTTGCTCACCGCAAAGACTGTGTCGATAACTACTCCGCCCATGATGTTGCCCACCACCTCAGCCAACTGGTGTGCAACGGTCCAGGCACCCATCAAGAGCCCAGCCTGCTCGGGCATGGTAAAGTCGACCATCAAGGTCAACGCACCCGCAGCACTGAGGCCGCTACCGACGCCCAACACAAAGACCAGCATCAGGAAGAGCGGCCGGCTCTCCATCGCTCCGCTCAGGATCAGCCCCACAAAGGAAAAGGCCACGATGACTAGGCCAGTGGCGGCTATAGGTTTGCGCCCGAAGCGGTTGACCAGCCATAAGCCCGACGAGAGCAGAGCCGCAAGCGTTCCTATACCCCAGAACATGTTCAAGCGAGCTGTCTGGCCAACTGACATGCCCAACAGCTCTGCTGCATACGGCTCCAAATAGATGTCCTGGCTCAGCGTGGCCAGCAGCGTCGCACCCACGAAGAAAAAGAACAGACGTGCCTGTCGATTCTGAATTGTCAACTTGAGAGTCTTGCCAAAGGGAACCGCCCGTGCGCGCTGGCTGAGTGTCTCGACGCTCATCCCTACCGGTTCCACGCCTGTGCAGCCCAACACGGCCAGGGTGATAGCCAGTCCTCCTACCGCCGCCACGAGCACCAGCAGTCTATCCGGGCTGTAGGGATCCAGAAGCTTGCCCAAGAACACACTGCCACCCACAATGCCCATGATGAACGCAGACTGGAGCACGGCAGTTGCCTGCGCACGCTGTTTCTTGTCAAACACGTCGGCGATCAAGGCTTGAAAGGCGGTCGCCATGGCATTCTTGCCCATTCCGTAGGTTAGAAACGCGGCCACCGCTGCCAGCACACCTCCTGCAAGCAAGCGAGGGATGTTCAAGGCGCTCCAGGTGCCCCCCAGCACACCAAACGCGGCCAGCACCGTACCCGCCAGAATGTAGGGAGCTCGACGCCTTCCCAAAATGGGACGACTGTCGGAGAGATACCCCAGCCATAGGCGCACCGGAGAGATCATCGATGGGATCGCCAGGAGGAAGCCAATAAGGGCGGCGCTCAATCCGATCTCTGTGAACATGACACGATTCAGTACGCCCAGTACCATCACACTCAGAAGTCCAAAGCCGAGCTGAAACAACGCCATGCGCAGTATTCGCAGTCTGTTACTCATCCTCCTTTGTCCTTTCGTCGTTTTCCATAGGCTGGGCCTTGAGCAGGCCGAAGCGCTTGGCAATCTTGTACATGCCACGACCCATCGCCGTCAGTTGCATCACCTCTGATAGATCGCCTCCTTTTCCCTCCCTTCTCAACCTGACGTACTGCTTCATCTCCGGAATCATACCCACGAGGAGTAGCACGTTCACAGCGACTGCGTATAGCAGATGTTCCACATCGTGGGTGCGAAACCACAACCAGGGGATCAGGAACCAAAACCCCGCCATGTAGGCCACCAGAAAGTCACGGACAATGAAAAGGCCAAAGAGCATCCCGCCGAGAGACGTGGCAAACACGCCGATCCAATCGATGGCGAACATGCCGCCATAGACCGCCGACATGCCGCGCCCTCCCTTGAAGCGGTGGTAGAGCGGCCACATGTGTCCGACCATGCCAGCGGCCGCTGTGATAAGGTAGTAGGGTGCATCGGTATAGGCGCGCCGAACCAGCAGGGTCGGTACGGCAATCTTGAGCATGTCCAGGACCATCGTGACAAAGCCGAGCCTGGGACCTGCATGGATAGACACAGCAGTGGCACTAACCAACCCTGATTCCACCTTGTCCTCGCTGCCTGCGATCCCGAACTCGGTCTTGCCGAGGTCGACTTGCGGTGCGGCCAGCCTGCTCACGATGCGCGCAGACGAAATGGAACCAATCAGATAGCCCAAGACGCCAGAGAGCAGCGCAGGTATGGTGTTCATGCCTCACCCCCTCTCAAGTGCCGCTAGCGGCCCAGATAGACTCTCCCGCTGTCGCCATCAACTGTCACGCGCTGTCCATCCTGGATCAGGCGCGTCGCCTGACTAACACTGACCACAGCCGGCAAACCATACTCCCTGGCCACAATGGCAGTATGTGAGAGCTGCCCGCCGGTCTCAGCAACGATGCCGCCAATCCCCGCGAGCAGAGGAGTCCAGCCGACATCGGTGAACGGTACCACCAGGATGTCGTCTCGGGTCAGGCTCACTGGTGCCTGGGATGGCTCGAGGACGATGCGGGCGCTGCCGCTCGCCAGTCCAGAGCTGCCGCGGATGCCAACAAGGTACTCCTGGTCTGGCGGCAGCGAAACGATGTGCGTCGGCACAACATCACCGCAGACCGTGTCCGGAGGCTCGATCTGGGCGTCTCGCTCCATCGCGATCTTGCGGGCCCCGACTGTCTCGTTCACAAAGTCGGGGTCCAGCTGCCCATCCACAACTTGCAGGAGCTCTCCGTAGGTCAGGTAGAAGATATCATCTCGCTCCGCCAAGAGGCCGCCCGCGACAAGGTGATCAGCCAGGGCCAGGAAAATGCGGCGCATATGGAAGGCATCTTCGGACATCAGCAGACTCACCTGCTCTCGAAGATCAATCAGCGACACAGTGGAGGTGAGCAGGCGGTCAAATAGCAGTCTTTCCAGTGGATTCAGGGCGGCTCGGACTCGCTGGCGAGCGGTCTGTCGGAGCGCGACCACATCCTCGGTTCTCCGCTCCATGGGGTATGCGGCCGAGCGTCCGATGCAGCGCCAGATGACCGTTGGATCCTCGACCCAAGAGGTTCCCGCAAAGTCCGTGCCGCTCGTGCTCAGGAATCCGTATCGTTTCAGGAAGGCATCCACCGCGCCCACCAGAGCCTGACCCTGATCCGAGGAGGACAGCACATGACGGATGGTCTCGTCGTCGCCCTCGGCCAGCAGGCGTTGCGCTTTGCTGTCTAACGCTGCTGCCAGGGCGGCCAGCCTCTGCAGTTCTCGGTTCGGCTCGAGGGCTTTCAAACCCACCAAGCCGCGGATGAGATCACTGGGCATCACGTCAGGAGCGCGCCGCTCCACCAAACGATTGAGCATTCTGTTGCGGATGGTCATATTGACCGGCCCGATGAACACGAACCACTGCGTTTCGCCGTGGAGGCGTGCCAGCGCCTCGTAGCGTTTCACCAGCTCCTGTGGCTCCACAGCCGAAAACGACGTGCCGCGGTACGGCTCCAACTCTTGCTGGTGTCGCTGAACGAACGCCGTCGTGTCATCCACGACCCTGGAGTGACGCCAGGCGAAACGCAGCAGACGGGCTACGGCGCCCAGATTTCTGGGGCCCAGCTTGGGTCTGCGCCGCTGAACCGTCTCATCGCGGGTAATCATCTCGAAAAAGTTGCCGGGCATCCCCACGCGTTCAAACAAGTTGCTCCACAGGGTGACGTTGACGTAGATGCGGGAGTGGATGCGCTTGACCATAGACTCGTAGTCAATATCGGCGTCGCCGAGCAGCTCACTAAATATGCGACCGAACACGTTCCTGACTTTGGACATCGTATTCGTATGCCAGACCAAAGGCTTGATGAGGCCAGGCACCATCTCCGAGACCATCCGGTTCGAATAGACCGTCTTGCCTAACAGCGAAGTAATGGGACGGCACTGCAGAAGGTGAAAGCTGTCTCCATCCCACGCCCACTCGATATCCTGCGGACACTCACGCGCAGAAGCCACACGGCGCACGATGGCCGCCAGGCGAAGAATCAGGTCTTCCGTGAGAACTGGGCTTCCCTTGTCCACCGCAGTCGTTTCCGCGACGACGTTGCGGGCGTCCACGACATAGCGGTCTGGTTGTACGAGCCCTTTTACCACGGCGTCACCCAGACCGCGCGCTGCTTCGATGATGAGATTGCCTTGCCCCGTGACAGGATCGGCGCTGAAAGCTACCCCCGCTGCCTCGGCGTCCACCATTCGCTGTACGACGACAGCCATTGAGAGGGTCTCAAGGAGAGCATGTTGCAGGTCGGCCTCGCGCTGATTGAGGTACTGAAACATGCGCCAGTTGAAAAGCGAGGCCCAGCATTGCTTCACCGCATCGAGGATTCTGTCGAGGCCCTGGACGTTCAGCACAGTGTCGAGCTGTCCGGCAAAGGAAGCGACCATCCCGTCTTCCCCTACCATCGAGGAACGGACAGCCACGATCCCCAACCCCCGATAGGCAGTCTCGATCTGCGACGCGAGTCCATCTGGGGTGGGACGTGCAACGATTCGCTGCCTGATCTGCTCAAGCCCTTCTTGCGTCCACGCTTCTCTGTGCGACGAGAGCTTGATGTCAGCAGCGCGCAGCATTTCTTCAAACGCAGCGACAGTTATGACAAAGCCGGGCGGAACTTGGAAGCCAGCCTTGCGCAGCCAGGCAAGGCTGGCCCCTTTGCCACCCGCGTGTTGCTCCTGCAGGGCGGGTTTGCTGTCCAGACTGACCACGTAGTGACGCATGGCATCCTCCCTCTGCAATCAGCTTGCAGTTAGCTGCGCACAAGGCGCTGCTATGTGATATCGACCCCGGGACGACAGCGTCAGGCTGTACTTCCTAGATGCGCACGGACTCGCGCATCTGTGGTCGTCGCTCAGCCCCCCCCTTTGACCATCCCTCGGCGTGCAGCTGCACGCAAGTCCACGGCAGTGGACGATCACTCGAATTGAATTGCCTCGATTATTTGCATCTGCGCTGCGCGCCTGGCCGGCCACAGGGCCGCCAGCTGGGACACAATCAGGGCAATGACCAGACTCACGATAATCCCTTGCACTGGCAGGGCGTAGGTCAACTCGTAGCCCATCATGCTGTTGATGGTGCTCAACACAGCGTGAGACAAGAACAAGCCAAACACCAGGCCCACGCTGCCACCGACGAGTCCCATCATCCCGGCCTCGGCTAGGATCATCTTGCCGACCTGCCGGCGTGTCATGCCCACGCTGCGCAGCATTCCGATCTCTTGCGTCCGCTCCATCACATTCATGGTCAGCGTATTGACCACACCGAGTGAGGCGACCACGATGGCGATTAGCGCCAGAACGTCGAACAGGCTGCTCGTCTGCGCCAGCAGGTTCAAGGCACGCGCTTTCAGCGCCTGGTTTGACTCCACGCTGACGTGGCGACGCTTGCCGTACAGATGGTCGATGCGGTCTCGGACCTCCTCCGGAGAGTAACCAGGCTGTAGCTTGAGCAAGAAGGCGCTTACGTCGTTCAGACCGAAGTAGCGGCGGAGATCCTTCCAACTGCCCTGGACGACAAGACCGCGGTTGTAAAAGTCAACCACGACCGCAGCCACCTCAAAATCCTGCGCGCCGCGCCTTGTGGCCAGTCGAATTGAGTCTCCTTGCTCTAGGGCATACTTCTCGGATAGCACGGTGGAGACGAACAGCGCATCTCCGGCGGCCAGGCGATTGATGAGTTGATCGGGGTCACCCTGGCCAGTCACGAAGGCAAAGGAAGCAACACCCTCGTAGGAGAATGGGTCAACAGCGGTAAGAGTCAAGCGCTCATCTCCACCATCCGGCTTCAGCCGCCTTACGTCCAGATATCGTGTGGGGGTCGCGGCCTCAACACCTTCCACGGCCTGCAGACGCCAGGCGAGGTCGGCACGCATGGGCACGGTGGAGTAGATGTACAGGTCACCGCCGATATAGTCCTCCATCCAGGCAGTGATATCGTTTGTGAATGCGGCCATAATGGCCGAGATGCTGAGGATCATGGCTACACCAACCAGCAGCGCGGCTACGGTCAGCGTCGTGCGAAGCTTGGCGCGCTGTGTGTTGCGGCTTCCCAGTTGCCCCTCGTTGCCATAGAGGCGACGGACCCACGGCCGCGCCGCTCGCTCCCAGAGACCCACGGCGACTGGGACCAGCAGTGTGCCACCCAGAAGCAGCACGAAGATGAAGGCATGGCCCATCCAGCTGACGTCACCAGGCAGTTGCACCTGGTAGAGCACAAGGTACGAGAAGGCCAGCAGGGCGACTCCGAGAACCCAGCCGCGACGGATGATCCAACTCTCGCGCGGGTCGCCGCGGATGCGCAGGGCTTCGAGCGGTGAGATGCGACCGGCCTGCCACGCGGGGACGCTCGCCGCCGCCAGCGTTACACCGACGCCCACCAGCAGACTCGTGGCCAGTCCTTGCAGCGGTACCCGAACCTGCTTGACCTCCTGCGCCAACAGCACCTCCATCAGTCTGATCAAGCCTCGGGACAGCAAGATGCCAAAGCCAAGCCCAAGGACAGATCCGACGATGCCCAGGATTCCCGCCTCGGTCAGGACCTGTCGCATCACCTGGCGCCGCGTCATGCCAACCGTCCTCAGCATGCCAATCTCTCTGATGCGCTCCGCAACCATCATCCAGAAAGTATTGTAGATCAAGAAGGCGCCTACGAATATCGCTATGACGCTGACGAAGCTGAGGCCCAGCTGGTAGCCTTGCAGCATCTGGGTCACCTGCCGGCCCTGGGTCGCCGGGTACATGACAGTGTAATCAGCTCCCAGTCGTTCTTGGAGCGCCGCTTTCAGCTGATCCAGGCCTGCAGCCCCAGCCACCTCCGTGCTGGCCAGGATGTCCACCTGATCCAGGTCGCCACTGCGACCGAATATTCGCTGGGCGGCTCCCAGCGGCAGAATGCCGAACGCCCCATTGTTCAGCTGGCCAGCTCCTTCCTTCGACAGCAGGCCCACAACCCGCAGGAGCTCGACCCCTGCAGGAGTCACGATGCGGACGTCATTGCCCACCGCAATGTCGTTGTTTTCGGCATAGTTCTTCACCAGCACGATGTCATACGCATCCAGGTCCGGAGAAAGAAAACGGCCAGCCGCCATCTCGTATTCGCGGGCCTGGGGGTCCAGTGCGGGGTCGATTCCGTACACTGTCAGCCCACCAGCAACGGTGCCAAAGAGGCTGAGATCCAACTGGGAGGAAGAAGCCTCGTCGGCCAGCTGAACCCGCAGGTGGAGCGAAGGGACAGCCACCTCGACACCTGGAACGCTGGTGATGCGGCGCAGCACGTCCTCAGCAAAGCCCTGGCTGTCAGAGCTCGCGCTGATGACCACCAGATCCGCATTGCCGGAGGCCTCGCTGAACAGTGTATTGATGGACTCCAGCGTGCTCAGGTTGGTGATCTGGACAGCCATAATCACCGCCACCCCCAGAACCACACCCAGTGTGGTCAGCATGGTACGTGAAACGCGCGCCCGAAGCGAGCGCAGCGCTAGGGACAGTAGACGGGATACCATGACTCTCCACTCGTGGATCGATCTATCCGTGTCTGTGGTGGCCGGGGGCATGGCCGCCGGCTGCGGCGAAAGCGCTCTCCCTTTTTCGGGCAGATCGACCCCACCATGCCGATCCCAAGGGCCGCTTCAGCGTCCGCCACGGCCCATCTGTCTGCGCTGACCATGCCGGCCTCAGCCTTTTTCAGTCTGTCCGCATCCAGGCACAACGGCCTGCCAGTCCTCAATGAACACCTCATCAACCGACTCATTGTCGTCCTTGAAGGTGAAACATGCCTGCAGGCGCTTCCCGGCAAGGATGGCGGGTAACCAGTGGATGCCATCCTGCCACATCTCTCGGTAGGGGATATCTCGCACTACAAACCAGGTGGGCTTCACCTCGGCACTCTCGCAAAGCTCGCCCCTCCACGACGTGACGACAAAGACGTACACTAGCTCGTTCCAGGTCGGCCTGGCCGGAAAGACGAACGTCAGGCGCGCTCCAAGCTCGAGATCCTGTTCAGAGATTGTGAGGCCGCTCTCCTCCTGTAGCTCCCTTGCGGCAGCCTGCAGGATAGTCTCGCCCTTGTCAATTTTCCCGCCAAGACCACCCCACTTGCTGGCGCCAAACCCCTGCTTACGGAACCCCAAGAGGACGTGGGTCGGCGGACTGCCGCGAACCGGCAGGCACACTGCGCCATCTTCCATCGTGCATCCTGCTGCAAAACTCCTACTCCCCTCGAATCAGCGCCAGCACTTGGGGCAGTAGAACGCTGTTGGTTGCCATGGCTTCCCCTGCGCTTATCGTCACGTTGCCTTGCCAGTCCCCAAAGTAGCCGCCAGCCTCTTGCAGGATGGGCGGCCAGGGGGCAGAGTCCCATATACTCATGATCGGATCCAGTGCGATCTCCACGCGCCCGGTGGCCACCAGCAGGTAGCCGTACGCATCGGTCCAGCCAGCCTGGTAGTCAGTAAGTCGCTGGAAGCGGTTCCAGGCGGCCTCCCGACCATACTTGCGGAAATTGGCAGGGCCGGTAAAAGTCACCACAGCCTCGCCCAAGGTGGGCACCTCCGAGACCTGGGCACGGCGACCGTTCCACCAGCATCCGTGAGCCGTTGCGGCAGCGATCATCTCGTCCAGCGCCGGGAAGTAGACTGCACCGACGTCGACGGTGCCTTCGATCTCTAACCCTAGTAACACCGAGTATAGAGGAACGCCACGCAGGAATGCTCTGGTGCCGTCAATCGGGTCAATGAACCAGCGGTGGCTGGCGCCCGGGTCACCCTGCACCCCATACTCCTCACCCACTATGGCGTGCTGCGGATACTGCGTGGCAATCCGCTCACGGATCAGTTCCTCCGCCTGGCGGTCTGCCACGGTGACAACGCTTTCATCGGCTTTGAGATCAGGCCGGATGCCGACCTGGAAGTAACCCAGAGTGAGCCTGCCCGCAAGGTAGGCGGTCTCCGTGGCAAAGTCGAGATAGGCGCGCAGAGATTCAGACACCGAGACCTCCCTAAGAGCGCCCGGTCAATGACACTGTGCTTGGCACCATTGTAGCGCAATTTCCGGCAGAGGCAAGTGCTTCACAAACCGCGGGGCTTGTGGCTCAACGCAAAGCGCTGCTCTCCACAGGCGCACCACACAGTCGGTCCGCCCTGTGGAAGCAATGCGCGGAGCCTCCTGTCACTCGACTTTTCGCCCAATATGGGTATAATGCAGGCAGGTGAGAGAATGGTTGAAGAGCAGAGGAAAGAACTCTATACCATAGCCGTGTTGGCAGAGGCAGCCAGCCGCGGCGGCCGCCCAGTGAGCAATAGCCATCTGTCCAGGCTGTGTCGCGAAGGCACGATTCCAGCCGAGAAGGTGGGTCGCGCGTGGATGATTGCTCCGCGAGACGCGGAGCTGTGGCTGATTGACTGGCTCAATCTTTAGAAGGGTACCGACCCAGCAAGACTTGCCCGTTGGCCCTGTCTGGCCTGATTCCACGGCTGCCAAGAGATTGGGGACCAACCTGTCTTGGCTTGGGCAGACGGCTATCCCACACTGGTATGCAGCACAGAGCCCCTGAGATCGTCAGGGGCTCTGTGGACTTGTTGGTGGCGAGAAGATGCCGCTAGAAGCCGCCTAGCAGCTTCCCGAGGACTGTTGCCACCAAGCTGTGCGGATAGAAGCCGTTGGCAAAGTGCGTGACGGCGGCACCCTCCTCCGCAATCATGCCTGATGCCTGTGCGATTTCGTTCATCACCGGTGCGGTGAAGCTGCCAGCGTAGATGGCAAAGATCACAAAGATGACGGCAGTGATCAACGAACGCACCACGTCACCCTTGTTGACCGCTGCGGCCCACATGGTGAAGAAAACTAGGAAGGTCAGGTCGGCCAGAGGCATCACCCTGCTACCAGGAAGCACCAGCGCCAGCAGAATGCTGATAGGGATCAGCACGACGGCAACCGCCAGACCGGTGTCATCACCCGTACCAATCGCGGGGTCCAGCCCGATGTACACCTCACGGCCAGGCGCGCGCTACGCCGGGAACTCTCTGCTGCGCACCGTTTCCCAGAGACGACCAGCAGACCGGATGGCAAGGACCTCATGCTCACATTCCGAGCAATTCCTTCGCTCTGACCACTGCCAGGGAGGCATCCGCACCGTATGCGTCGGCACCAATGCCCTGCGCAAAGTCCTCCGTAAGCGGCGCCCCGCC
>JBFEPU010000074.1:0-10787 GCA_041549915.1 Anaerolineae bacterium
GGATCGCCATTCGCCCGGCGCGGTCCAAGTCAAAGTAGGCGCCCACCGTATCCACACCGCGCACGTTGTTGTCGTGGAAAGTGGTGACGCCCTCAGCAGCGAAAGCAGGCTGGCCCGTAGCCACATACTCGCGGGTCATGTCGGTCGTGGGTACCGGAGCGACCCGCCGCAGGACGTCCATTGCCCTGTGGTTGTAGAACACGCCGGTTGGCTCTCCGCTGGCATCGCGTTCGATCACGCCACCGACCGGATCGGGTGTACTGGCGTCGATGCCAGCTAGCTCAAGGGCCAGGCTGTTGGCGGAACCGTAGTGGCCTCCCTGCTGCATAAGCCACACCGGGTGATTGGGCGAGACCGGGTCCAGCTCTTTGCGGCTGGGGAGCCCTCCCTGGATGATCAGATAGTAGCCCTGTATCCACTCGCCCTCCGGCGTCTGCGCCACAAGGTCGGCCAGCTTTCTGCGGAGATCGTCCGGGGTCCGAACGTCGGGCGGCAGAAAGGGGGCGAACCACTGTGTGGTCAGGCCGTACACCTGCATGTGGTTGTGGGGGTCGATCATCCCAGGGGTCACGGACTGGCCAGCGAGGTCGATGGTCTTGGTGCTCTCGCCCACCAGCGCACGAATCTCGCGGTTACTGCCCACCGCCTGGATCGTGCCGCGCTTGACTGCGACTGCTTGAGCGATCGAATCCTGGGCATCCACCGTAATGATCCTGCCGTTGAACAAGACCGTGTCGGCAGCCAGGTCTGCCGACACCGCAGGTGACTTGGCCAGGGAAGCGCTTGGCCGAGATGGCACGGTTGGCATCGGAGTTGGAGTCTGCTGCTCCGCCCTCCGTTGTTCAGCACCCCTGCCACAGGCTTCGAGCAGAAGACTGGTCAATGTGGCTGCTACGGCAGCCGCGCCTTTGAGGAATTCTCTGCGCCCGATCGTCCTCATGAGTGCCTCCTTTGGTGTTGTTGCGGAAACGTAGTCACAGTGTTGCCGATCACTTCGGGAGACTAGCAGGTAGGTCACACCGCACAGACAGCCCTGCAGGCGTCACAGTTGCGGTGTAGGCGCAAGAAACCGGAGCTGGGCTGCCAGGCCCAAGCACTGTTTGCAGTGTAGTGCTGTTTTTCTACCCGGTCAAGCCAACCCTGTGAAGTTCGGACATCACTTGAATCGGCTGCCCCTTGCCCTCACCACAGGCAGGCTATGGGGCTTCCTGAACAGCACGACATAGCAGCGATGAGCGGTCATCTGTGACCGCCAATCGGGGCAGATGTCCGAACTCATGTCGCAAGGGCAGCTGTGCGAACTGGGATACCCGAGCGCTAGCAGGTGATGGTGAAGATCAATGCAGCTCGGGTCTCTCACACAGAATCTCTGTGGGAGGACTCGCGGCAGGGGGGAGCAGCCATGTCTGATGGGGGCTATGGGGCAGCACTGAACATCAAAGCCGTGGCCTGCAATCACGAAGGGACAGACAGCGTCAGCCAGAGCCTGCGCGAGGGAAGGCGTCTTGAGAGATAGCGGCCGCGACCCTGGGAGAGAGGCTGTATACTGTGCGGACCTTGCTTCAGAGGATCGGTCCTGATAGCGAAAGCGGCCCTGTGGTTGCTATCGACCCAGGGCCGCCTACAGCTCACTCTTTGAAATGATGTATGCTACGGGGACGACGGGATTCGAACCCGTGATCTCCTCCTTGACAGGGAGGTATGCTAGGCCGCTACACCACGCCCCCACAAGCCAGTAATTCTAACACAGAAACCATGATTCGCCAAACTGGAGAAAGGCGCTACTCCTCTTGCTTGGCCTGCTCAATGATGCCCTGCGCTATGTGCGACGGGACCTCATCGTAGCGCTCAAACTCCATGGCGAAGTAGCCTCGACCCTGCGTCATGGAACGCAGGTCAGCAGCGTAGCGCTGCATCTCAGCCAGCGGGACCTCGGCGCTGATGATACTGTTGCCCCTCTGCTGCTCCATGCCCAGAACACGCGCGCGTTTGGTGTTCAGGTCACCCAGGACATCGCCCATGAATTGCTCTGGAACGGTGATCGTTGCCTTCATGACAGGCTCCAGAAGGATTGGGTTGGCCTCCGCCATGCCCCTCTTGAAGGCCAGATGCGCCGCCAGCTTGAAGGCAATCTCCGAAGAGTCGACGGGGTGAGATGAGCCATCATAGAGTGCAGCACGAAAGTCGATCGCGGGATAGCCAGCCAGCACGCCGTTGGGCAAGATCTCGCGCAGACCTTTTTCCACAGCGGGGATAAAGTTGCGGGGCACGTGTCCGCCGTAGACCTCGTCCGCAAACTCAAAGCCTGCACCGCGCGGCAGCGGCTCAAAGCGCACCCAGACGTCGCCGAACTGGCCGCGACCACCTGTCTGCTTCTTGTGCCGGCCCTGGACCTGCACCGTCTTGGTGATGGTCTCTTTGTACGGCACTTTGGGCACCGAGGTCACGACTTCTACGCCGAACTTTTGCTGGAGGCGCTTGACCGCGATATCAATGTGGGAATCGCCCATGCCCTGGATCACCGTCTCACCCGTATCGATCTCGCGCTCGACGACAATGGTCGGGTCTTCCTCCACCAGACGGCCCAGAGCGGAGCCCATCTTGTCCAGGTCAGCTTTGGTCTTGGGAGCAACCGCGGCAAAGGCAACTGGACGCGGGAAGGTGATGCCGGGCAGGGTTAGCGGGTGATCTTTGTCACAGAGTGTGTCACCGGTGCCGGTGACTTGCAGCTTGGCAACTGCACCAATGTCTCCGGCCATCACTTCCTTGGTCGGTTCCTGCTCCTTGCCGAGCAGGAAAAAGAGCTGGCCAATGCGCTCCTCCTCCCCCTTGTTGGCGTTCAGCACGCGAGAATCGCTCTGCAGCATGCTGGAATAGACGCGGAAGTATGTGAGCTTGCCGACATACGGGTCTGCCATGGTCTTGAACACCAGAGCGGCCAGCGGACCAGCCGAGGTCGCACTGAGCACCTCCTCGCTGCCGTCTCGAACCTGCGTGGCTGTTGCCTCCGTGAAAGATGGCGACGGGAGGTAGCGCACAATGGCGTCCTGCAACTGACGCACGCCGATGTTATTGGTTGCCGAACCGCACGACACCGGAACGATGGCGCCAGAGCTTACGGCAGCAGCCAGGCCCTGGTGGACTTCCTCCGCAGTGAGCTCGCCACCCTCGAGGTATTTCATGATGAGGTCGTCATCGGCCTCCGCAGCCGCCTCAACGACCCGTAAGCGCATGGCCTGCGCTTGCTCTTGCATCTCAGCAGGGATGCTAACCGCCTTTTGCTCGTCGCCCAGGTACGCTTGCATGGACAGAAGATCTATCACGCCCTTGAAGTTGGCCTGAGAGCCAATGGGGATCTGCAGCGGCAGCAGGCTGACCTTGAACTTTTCCTGCATCTGATCGAGGGTACGCTGGAAGTTGGCATTGTCTCGATCCATCTTGTTGATAAAGGCCAGGCGCGGGAGCTCGCGCTCGTCCGCATACTGCCAGACCAGCTCTGTACCCACCTCAACACCGGAGGCCGCGCACAACACCACAACTGCAGCATCAGAGACACGAATGGCTCCCTTGACCTCACCAACAAAATCGGCGTAGCCAGGTGTGTCGAGCACGTTCACCTTATGATCGTCCCACTCCCACGGTGCAAGAGCTGTGTTCACCGAAATCTGGCGCCGAATCTCCTCAGCGTCATGGTCAGCGACCGTATTGCCCTCCTCAACCTTACCCATGCGATTGATGACGCCAGCGTTGAACAACATTGCCTCGGTTAACGAGGTCTTTCCTGCACCACTGTGGGCGACAAGGCTCACGTTCCTGAGTTGCTCGACCTTGTAGCTCTTCATCTGCCCTCCTTGATCAATGTGACCAGGCCCTGAGACGATCCCATGCCACGGTGCAACGGTCTCAAGACCAGGCTATTGTAAGATAGAACGAACCAAATGTCAATTGAGTTCTGTGTGGGGGCGTGCAGGTGCGATTGACAAGGGTTGTGGTTCATAGGATAATCTGCCAAGATCAGAAATGAGGTAGATCGATGACCCGCCACAGCCATGGCAAGGGAGCGAAGCGTCTGGTGTGGAGCCGCAGGGATTTCCTGCGCATGACCACGGGTGCCGCCATCGCTGTACTGCTGCCCGGTTGCCAACGCAGCCCACCATCGCTCCCCGCGCCGGTGCCCAGCGGTTGGGCTGACACGCAACCCTACAAGAAAAGCCCCCCGTGGCGGATTGGGCGCTCGGGACGCGGCGATATCAACGCCTGGATGGTGATGTTCAGCGCGCACATTGAGTACGGCATCATGGAAAAGCACAGGGAGCAGTTCAAGAGCTACTTCTGCCGCTCGGCCAACTGGGATCCGAACAAGCAGGTCGAGGATATCAGGATTCTGCTGGCGGAGGGCATTGACCTGCTGCTGATGGACCCAATGGACACCAGCGTGGTGGCGACAGGAGCCCGGGAAGCGATGGACGCGGGGGTGCCCGTTGTTCTGGCAGCGGAAGGGCTGTCCTCGGATCCGTACGTCAGCTGGGTAGCCACAGGCGAGGAGGAACGGGGCGCTTCCGCTGCCGAATGGCTCGGCCGCACGGTGGGCGGTGGGCGAGTTGCAGTCATCACCGCGATTCGCGGCGCGGGTGACCAGCAGCGGTGGTTGGAAGGCGTGCGCCACCAGCTCGATGGTCGAAGCGAAGCGGAGAGCATCATCGCACGGTGTCCCTGGTCGTCGGAAGGAGCCCGGGAGGCCATGCGTGCCTTGCTTGACCAGTACGCAGCCATTGACGGCGTGGTCGTCCACAACGGGCTGCTGGGCCGGGGAGTGGTTGCGGCCTTTGTCGAGCGTGGCGAGGAAAGCCCTCCGATTGCCGGGGTGGATGACTGGAATGGCTGGCTGCGCACAGCGCGAGAGCATAGGGTGCGCTTTTTCGGACTCAGTTGAGGGGCCAACCTGGGTCTGCGCGCCGTTGACCTGGCAACGGATATCCTATCAGGCGTGCAGGTTCCCCGCTATGTGCAATTCCCTCACGAAGTGTTCGACGACAGTGCACTTGACCGCTACTACCGCCCAGATTTGAGCGACCACTACTGGGCGATCCACGACCTGCCGGAGGCGTGGATCGAGCGCATGTTCAGGCCCTCATAGCATAGGCCTGCCAGCTGCAATAGCCGACAATTATGTGCTTTTGCCCATTGATGATACAATTGCCAAAAG
Organism: Anaerolineae bacterium; assembly: GCA_041549915.1. Lineage (GTDB taxonomy): Bacteria > Chloroflexota > Anaerolineae > UBA2200 > UBA2200 > JBFEPU01. Next base: position 5,207 of record JBFEPU010000074.1, read on the forward strand.
CTTGGGAGGGCAAAGATGCGTCTGGAAGATCTGATCCAGGTGGCGCGCGGCGAGGTCGAAGCGGACCTGCTGCTAAAAAACGCACGTGTGGTCAATGTCTTCTCCGGCAACATTCACAAAGCTGATGTGGCGATCCACCGCACCCGGATAGTCGGTCTTGGAGACTACCGGGCGCGAGAGGTGATCGACTTACAAGACCAGTATCTGTGCCCCGGTTTCATCGACGGACACGTGCACATTGAGAGCTCGATGCTGCCCGTGTCCGAGTTTGCCAGGGTGGTAGTGCCTCAGGGTACTACGAGCATTGTCGCCGATCCCCACGAGATCTCCAACGTGCTTGGACTGGATGGTATCCGCTACATCCTGGAGTCCAGCAAGTACAACCCTCTGAGTGTGTACATCATGCTGCCCTCCTGCGTGCCCGCTACTGAGATGGAGACCGCCGGTTCGAAGCTGACGGCCGAGGACCTAGCTGCCATGTGGCGCAGCGATTGGGTGCTCGGCTTGGGCGAGGTGATGAACTACCCCGGGGTGATCTTCCGGGATTGGCAGGTGCTGAACAAGATCAAAGTGGCAGCAGACCGACCGATTGACGGACACGCACCAGGTCTGTCAGGGCGCGACCTGTGCGCCTATGTTGCGGCCGGAATCCGATCCGATCACGAAGCCACAACGGCTGAGGAGGCCCGCGAGAAGCTGCAGTTGGGCATGCATATCATGATCAGAGAGGGAACGACCGCCCGCGACCTGGAAGCGCTGCTGCCCGTAGTCACGCCAAGCAACTCCAGCCGATGCATGTTCGTAACAGACGACCGGCATCTCGCCGACCTGCTGAACGAAGGGCACATGAACTTTGTCATCCGCAAGGCCATTAGCCTCGGCCTGGATCCCATGACCGCCATCCAGATGGCAACGATCAACCCGGCGCGCTACTTCGGACTCAAGGACAAGGGCGGCATCGGCCCTGGCATGCGCGCCGACGTGGTGGTGCTTGACGACCTAGACGGATTGAACGTGCAGATGGTGATCCGCGGCGGGCAATTGGTGGCAAGGGGCGGCCAACTGCTGCCCCTGACCGACAAGCCGAGAGACGTCCCGTTGCGCAGCTCAATGAACATCAATTGGGAGCGCACAGGGGACCTGCAGTTGCCTGTGGCAGGCACAAAGGTGAAGGTGATCGGCCTGATCCCCGACCAGATCCTGACTGAAAGCCTGCTGGAAGAGGCGAAAGTAGAGGGTGGCTTTGCCGTCGCGGACGTCGCACGTGACATCCTGAAGATGGCGGTGATTGAGCGCCACCTCGCCTCTGGGAACACGGGACTGGGGTTCGTCAAGGGGTTCGGTCTCAAGCGAGGCGCGCTGGGCTCTTCTGTGGCACACGACTCCCACAACCTGGTGCTGCTGGGCACGAACGACGAGGATATGATGATCGCCGCCCGCAGAATCGAACGCATGCGCGGCGGGTTAGCGGTCGTGGCGGACGGACACGTTGTGGCATCGCTGCCGCTTTCGATCGCCGGACTGATGTCGGAACGGCCCTATGAAGAGGTGAGTGAGAATCTGCAGTCGCTGCTGGACGCAGCGCACGACCTGGGATCGGAGCTGCACGACCCCTTTATGACGCTGTCCTTCCTGGCGCTGCCTGTCATCCCCGCGCTCAAGCTCACCGACAGGGGGCTAGTAGACGTCACGCAGTTCAAGTTTGTCCCGCTGTTTGAAGACTGACCACAGGCTTGTGCTCCGGAGGCGAGAGGTTCATGGGGCATTGGATCCCACGCCTGGGAAGTGCACTCCAGGACCGCCTAGCCAGCCATCCTAGTCCGCTCGCAGGATTGGCCTTGTCAAACACGTGGGGCCACCCTCCGCCTTGAGCGAGATCTCAATGCCCTGATAGGTGGACACCTGGCAGCCAGCTTCTTCCAGCCGGCGCCTGGTGATAGGATTGCCCTCCAGCATGAGGCACTTGCCGGGTGCGAGAGCCAGCACGTTGGGGCCCATGGTCGCGAATTCACCGTCGGGCACCTCGATCAACCGGAAGCCACGATCCCTGAGGTACCGCCAGAACGGAACGGGCAGCAGAGGCAGGTACACCACGGCCGCATCGCGATCTACCAGGCTGATGAGGGACATGAGGTGCAGGCAAGTGTCAGGGCCGCCATGATACGGCAACGGCACGGGGATGGTCTCCACGCCGAGCCCCTGCAAAGCGTCTTTCAACTGACGCAATCCCTGCGCATTGGTGCGAAAGCCCTGCCCTACCGCGAGTGTATCATGATCCAGCCACAGCAGATCGCCGCCCTCTGCCCGTGCTCCGCCGCGGAGCGTGTACAGGATCGGCACACCTAGTTTTTCGAGACAACGCGACATGGCGGCTTCTTCCCCTTCGCGAAGATCCTTGCCCATGCGCAGGATGATCGCACCACGATCGGTCACGATCACAGGGTCGTGGACAAAGATGGCGTCGGCGCAGTGGGGCAATAGCTGGTCATGGTAGATCACTTCAGCGCCAGACTGGCGCAGGATCGTGACCAGCGCGTCATGTTCCTGTTGAGCGATGTCCAGCTTGGGCCGTGCAGCATAATGCCACTTGCCCGGATCATCCACGGCAAAGGCCTGGTCAGGCCTTCTGACCAAGACCCTGCGAATGGGCTCAACCATGCTCTGACTTCCGTAGTCTCTCCTCATCTTAGACTCCAATCCGCATTGACTCGGAAACGGGAATGGCGACGACACCGACTCTCCGGGAAGATAGCGCGTGTTTACGGGCGACGGCCCTCGCTGAGGATGCGCGATGCCACGTCGCACGTGCGCCGATTGAAACGATCGCACGCAGCCACGGGGGTGTCGTCCGGCGCCAATCCGACCTCGCGAAGCATCCCGTACAGGTGACAGAGCGGCAGCCCCATCACGTTGGCAAAACAGCCATCAACACGTGCCACAGGGGCAAAGCCACGATACTGGATGGCATAGGAACCCGCCTTGTCCAAGGGGTCGCCAGTGGCCACGTAGCTCGCAATCTCTTCATCACCGTAGTTGCGCATCCACACAGTGGTCTGCGCCAGCCTGGTGCGCTGCTGGCCCAATTCTCCCCCCGCCAGCGTTATGCCGCTGAAGACGAGATGAGACCGCCCGCTAAGACGGCGCAGCATGTCCGCGGCCTGGTCTCGTCCAGCCGGCTTGCCCAGAATCTCTTTGTCCACGTAGACGAGTGTATCGGCAGCGATGACATATCCGCTCCTCACCTGAGCAAGGGTTGCGCGCGCCTTGGCCCGAGAGAGTCGCACAGCCATTGCTTCCGGTCCCTCGTCAGCGTGGTTCGCCTCATTCACATCCGATGGACAGATGGCAAAGGGCAAGCCCAGCAGGCTCAGAAGGGCCTCGCGCCGGGGGGATGCAGACGCCAGGGTGAGCATCGGCTGGTGGTGTTCGTTCGCTGCGCACATGGGCGGCATTATATCAGCGCCGGGCGTGGCCGGTCAAGCGGCGACTCGCTTTGCAGCAGCCCTGCGCTACCCGCGCAGGGTGTTGGTGCTTTATCCGATAGGGACTAGAATAATACTGCTTCGTAAATCAACTGCCAGGATCTTTGGGACGAATCGCTGTACCAAAGTGGCTGATCGAATGTGGCGATATAGGAGTACTCTGCTGGAGAGTGGTCAACACGGGCGAAAGACGTTGTTGAGCTGCTCATAGTGAGTCGGACGAGTGGAGCCAAACGAACGAGGAGAGGTGGCGATCGCGTCGAGCAAGCTCAGCATGGCGGCCGTCGTAGGTCGAGATAGCATCGTGCGCTCAGGCTTGTCGCCGCCATCGGCACGCAGCCACTGATCGTAGTTGTCACAGGAGCCGTCGCTGTAGTGGAATATGTAACCCTGCATACCGCAAATGAGCAGTGCCAGGCTCATTGGCTCCACAGAATAGGGACAGATGGCAAACAGAATGCGGGTGAAGCGTTCTTCTTGCAGAGCGGGCAACAGGATGTCGTCAGCAATGTCCAAAGCCGAGGTCAATACGGCAAAACTGCCTCCCGCCTGGAGCGTTGCTCGGCCGAGGGTGCGAATGGAGCATCCAGCGCATGCCAGGGGGAACTGCGCTTCGGCGTCGCCATTCAGTCTGACGCGCGAGAGGTAGAGACAGTCGTGGTTGAAACGCCCGGCCGGGCAGTCATAGCGACTGCCGGCGCTGCGGAGGGGTTTCTGACAGAAGCCCGTACCCACCAACAGCCGTTCCCCAGCGGCGGCAGCATCCTTGACAAACCCTTCCTCGCCGGCACGAAACAGGCAGCGCTGGTCGGCTCGATGCTGTCCTAGCAGCCTTCCATAGACCAGCATGCCTCGCAGCGCCCCCAGCGGGTGGCGAAACACCACGTCCCGCAGGAAGTGCCGACCATAGGCCTGGGCAAGACTATGCAGAGAGAACGGAAGCAGGGCCGCAATGTGAGTTGTCTTGGGACGATTCGCGTGAGTCATCGGACGGCCATATTCTACCACATCGGGCACAAGGGACAATGGGCTCCATACTGTGGCTAGCAGACATCACGTCGAAGGACGGCGCCAAGGTTGGGGGCAAGGCACTGAACCTCGCCGAGGTCGCCGGCGCTGGCTTGCCTGTACCAGCCGGGTTCTGCATCACCAGCACAGCCTACGAGAGATTCCTGACCGCAAACCGACTTGAAGCGGCCATCCAATCCTTTCTCTCCCTGCCAGCAGATAAAGTGCGGGAAGACACCCCGCATATCCAACAGGCGATACGTGCCGGCCAGATCGGCGCACAGACGCGCGACGAGATCCTGCGCGCCTACCGGCAACTGGCTGGCAGTGATTTGAATGCTTGTGTGCCAGTGGCTGTGCGCTCGTCCGCCACTGCTGAGGATCTGCCGACAGCATCTTTCGCGGGCCAACACAGCACACTGCTCAACATACGGGACGAACAGCACCTCCTGTCAGCCATCCTTGAGTGTTGGGCCTCCCTGTGGTCCCCTCGAGCGATTGCCTACCGGAGGCGGCAGGGCCCTGATCAGCACTGGCCACTTGTCGCTGTTGTGGTGCAGCTCATGGTGGATGCCGAGGCAGCAGGTGTAGCCTTCTCGATTGATCCGATCCACGGTGAGGAGAAGGTACTCATCGAAGCAAGCTGGGGGCTGGGCGAGACGGTGGTGCGCGGCGATGGGGGCCTCGATCGCTACTCTGTGGACCGCAACATGTGTGCTGAGGTCGAACCACCCTCCATTGGAGAGAAGGTGCGCAAGAGGGTGCTCTCCACCAAAGGCGGTGTGTTGAAGATGGAGGTACCCGCAGAGATGCAGGATGCCCGGGCGCTGACCCGCGAGCAGGTGACCCAGGTGGCAGAAGCCACGCTTGCTCTGGAACAGCATTTCGCCTGCCCCCAGGATGTGGAGTGGGCCTTTGCCGAGGGACAACTGTCTATCCTGCAGTCACGGCCCATCACCGCAACCGGCTACTCTTTTTTCACTGACGTTCTCCCTGGAGACAACACTATCTGGACGTCGGGTTTTCTCAACGAACGCTTCCCCTTGCCCGTCTCGCCGCTGAACGAAAGCCAGCCGCCCAGAAACATCGCC
>JBFEPU010000075.1:0-10784 GCA_041549915.1 Anaerolineae bacterium
AGTCAACCGTCGACTTTTTTCGCAGCCACCTCGCTAGGGCAAACGAGCCGTGTGCGACACCATCGCGTCATGGTTGGTGGAGGGTTCTGAAAGCACACTGGGTGCGCACCGCACAGCTCTCGTCCTGATTACCGCCAGGGTCACTGGGATGCCGTAGTCGGACTCGCCTCCGAACGGTGCCCATTCCGTGCTGCCCTTGTCACAGTGGCACATCCTAAAACGGGCTCCAATACTGACGCTACAGATCGAGCCTCGCACACAATAGTGAGCAGCAACCTGTTTGCAGGCTTGGCAACTCTCGGCTATAATAGACTAACGATGTTACGACGCTGCGCCTGCGTCTCAGGTCGTGCCCAGGTGATGGGACCACCCGAGCCGGGGCCAGGGACCCTTTGTCCGGTGCCGGTGTGAACCCCAACTGGGCCTTGGTTTGTTGACATTCTTACTAGATCTGGGTGAGCTGCTTCAGCCGCTCCTGAAGGGCCCATAGCTCAGCGGTTAGAGCCCCCGGCTCATAACCGGGTTGTCCCTGGTTCGAATCCAGGTGGGCCCACTGAACTGGCCTGATTGTTTCAATTGACTTCGCATGGTCGCCGCTTCGGGCGGCTTTTTTGCTGCCTGTGTGGGTTGTGCGCCCGGACGAGGTGCACGTCGCCGCTCCCCGACGCTTGCTGTTACCAGCTTGCTGAAGGCTGCGCGGCCAGGCCCCTGCACTGAGGGGGCAAAGCTGCCACGGCGGGATGGCTTCAGTATCGGGCCTTGTTGCAGACGTGCCGGGTTGTTTCCCATCTCCGCCTCATTTGCTGTATAATATCTCGTCGGGGTTGGAGGATTGGCAGCGGCCCGTCCAACGACCATTCTGTGGAGGGTCACCGACCCTCACCGTGACTAGTTCTTGGAGGGAACTGTGGGATCGAGTTGGTCCAGAAATGGGTTTGTTTACCTTTTGATCATCCTGGCCGTAGTGGCCTTGGTGTACTTCAATTTCGTCGTGCCGCCCGAAGATCTGCAGACGGTGCCTATCAACCAGGTGGCAGGCTACATAAAGGCCGGTGTGGTCCAGAAGATCGCCATAACCGGCGATGATCTGACAGTGTCGCTAACGGAGGGACAGGATCCAGGCAAGGTTCGTTCACGAAAGGAACCGGGCGTAGGGCTCACGGAGATTCTGATTGACCTGGGCGTCATGCCTGAGGAACTTGCGTCTATTGAGATCGTTCCAGAGCGGCCGAGTCCGTGGGCCGATCTCATTCCCATGTTGATCAACTTCCTGCCATTGGTAGGACTGGGGTTCATCTTGTTCTTCATGTTGCGCCAGGCGCAGACTGGCAACAGCCAGGCCATGTCCTTTGGCAAGAGCCGCGCCAGATTGGTCACCGGCGACAGGCCCACTGTGACTTTCGAAGATGTGGCTGGCGTGGACGAGGCGAAGGAGGAGCTGCAGGAGGTCGTCGAGTTCCTGAGTGAGCCGGGCAAGTTCACCAATCTGGGAGCCCGTATCCCCAAGGGAGTGCTGCTGGTGGGGGCGCCAGGCACTGGCAAGACGCTGATGGCTCGTGCAGTTGCTGGCGAAGCAGGAGTTCCTTTCTTCAGCATCAGCGGCTCCGAGTTTGTGGAGATGTTCGTAGGTGTCGGGGCCAGCCGCGTGCGCGATCTGTTCGACCAGGCCAAGCGGAACACTCCCTGCATCGTCTTTGTGGATGAGATCGACGCCGTAGGGCGCCATCGCGGTGCGGGGTTGGGTGGCAGCCATGACGAGCGAGAGCAGACCTTGAACCAGATTCTTGTGGAGATGGACGGTTTTGACACCGACACCAACGTGATCGTCATTGCCGCCACCAACCGGCCGGACATATTGGATCCGGCTTTGCTGCGGCCGGGTCGGTTCGACCGGCGTGTGGTGCTGGATCGCCCGGACATGAATGGCCGAAAAGCGATCCTGGAAGTGCATGTGCGGGGCAAGCCGATAGCTGAGGGTGTCGATCTGATGGACATCGCACGGCAGACCCCCGGTTTCTCAGGCGCTGACATCGAGAATCTGCTCAATGAGGCCGCTATCCTGGCCGCGCGTCGCAACAAGAAGGCCGTCGGTATGGACGAGATGCGCGAGGCGGTGGAGAGGGTCATCGCCGGCCCCGAGCGGAAGAGCCGTCTGATCAGCGATGAGGAGAAACAGATCATCGCCTACCATGAAGCTGGACACGCTCTGGTGATGCACAACTTGCCAAAGGCTGATCCGGTGCACAAGGTGTCAATCGTATCGCGCGGTATGGCCCTGGGCTACACCATGCATCTGCCGGAGGATGACCGCTATCTGCACGCGCAGACCAAGTTCGAAGAGGAGATCTCTGGCTTGCTGGCCGGTCGCGCCACTGAGGAACTGGTCTTTGGCGATGTGACGACGGGGGCGAGGAATGATCTCGAGCAGGCCACCAAGCTTGCGCGAGCCATGGTCACACAGTACGGGATGAGCAGCGTGCTGGGGCCGCGCACCTTCGGCCAGAAGGAGGAGCTGATCTTCCTGGGCCGGGAGATCGCGGAGCAGAGGGACTATAGCGAGGAGGTTGCCCGCCAGATTGATGCCGAGGTGAAGCGCATCATTGAGACAGCTCATGAGCGAGCTATGACCATCTTAAGGGAGCAGCGCGAAAAGCTCGAGGCGCTGGCCAGGCAATTGATCGAGGTAGAGACGCTCGAAGGTGCGGAACTGGAAGCGTTGCTTGCCTAGAGCGACGTCTGCTTGGAATGCCGGGTGCTGGTTGGTTCAGTATCCGGCATCTTTGCTGGGGAGGACACATGTTTGAGCGGGTCCGGCGGGGCCTGGTTGGTGAGCGCGAGACAATGGTGGAAGTAGCGAATACGGCACAGCACCTTGGCAGCGGCGCCGTGTCCGTGTTTGCCACGCCGGAGATGGTTCGGTTGATGGAAAGAGCGGCAGTTGCTGCCGTGGATCACCTCCTGCCAGAGGGATACCGCACCGTCGGAGTCCAGGTGGACGTGCGGCATCTGGCAGCCACTCCCTTGGGAATGACCGTGCGGGCCAGGGCAGAGTTGCTGGACGTGGAGGGACGCAAGCTTACCTTCCGTGTCGAAGCTTTTGACGACGTAGAGAAGGTGGGTGAGGGCGTTCATCGGCGCATGATCGTGCGGCTTGCCAAGTTCAAGGAGCGTGTGCAGTCAAAGAGTTCGACGGGGTGAGTTGAGAAAGGTAGAGGCATGATTGGCGTTCAAGAATTGCGCAAGGGAGTGACTTTCCAACTGGACGGGCAGATCTACCGCGTCCTGGAATACCAACACCACAAGCCGGGGCGTGGTGCTGCTACGATTCGTACCAAGCTGCGCAATCTGCGCACTGGAGCGACCATAGATCGCAACTTTATCTCTGGCGATCGGGTACAGGACATCCGCCTGGATCACCGGACGGTTCAGTACCTGTACAGAGATGGGAATCTATACTATTTCATGGATGTGGACACCTATGAGCAGCCCGCCATTTCAGCCGACTTGTTGGGCAGTGCTGCACAGTATCTCAAGGAAGGCACAACCATCGATGTTCTGTTCTACGAGGGGCAGCCCTTGGACATCGAATTGCCGGTGACGGTGGAGTTGGAAGTGACGGAGACTGAGCCTGGGGTTAAGGGTGACACAGCCACTGGCGCGACCAAAGCAGCAACGCTGGAGACCGGTCTGGTTGTCCAAGTGCCTCTGTTTGTCTATGTGGGGGACGTGCTGCGCGTGGATACGCGCACGGGCCAATACCTGACCCGTGTCTGAGCAAGTCTCGCATCGGAGCCCTACGGTACACGTAGGGCTCTTACTTTGTGGGCCGTATTTCATAGTGGTAGCTGGCGGGTTGATGGCTGCCACGGGTGACCGCGGAGATCACCAGCACCACTTTGCGCACACTCTGGTCGAGATCGCGTATCGTCCACGTGCCACTGTGCCCGTCAGGCAGGGGCAGCCGTTCAATGATCACCTCACCCTGCCCGGACGATGGCAGCGGCTCTGCCAAGCGGATCAGCTGGACGATAAAGTGCTGTGGCAAGGTGTTGTCCATCCGCACAAAACCCTGTGAGATCCACCCGTCATCGCCTTCTTCGGCGTCATAGGAGTACCCCAGTTCAGGGATACGGATGTCATCCACGCACAAGCCCGCATGATTGACCGCTTCGTCGGTAAGGTATTCGAATCGGACCAGGATCTCCTTTCCCGCGAATGGAGACAGGTCGAAGGTTTCCTCGATCCACTCAGCTCCAGCCGACGAGTCGCCCCCTAGGCTCGACAGGCCAGTGTAGCCCGCACCGTAGCTATTGCCGCTGGGGTTCTCCGTAGTTGTATGCTCACCGGGCAGGATAGCCCAGGTTGCACCGCCGTCGGTGGACACTTCGACGTAGGCATAGTCCCACCCATCCTCAATGTCGTACCACAACCGTACGTCCAGAGTGGCCTGCTGCAGTCCGCTGAGGTCGAAGGAGCGCGTCAGTGTCATATCGCTGTTGTCGCCGTTGTTCGACCACCATTGATAGCGTCCGCTGTGTGCCTGGTTCGGAACCAGCGTCGTTGTCGCAACGCCGCTGAAATCGAGGCGCAGGTTCTGGCCGCCTGGCTCCAACTCGATATAGTCGGCGGCGTACTGGTGTACCTCACCATCGCCCTGTGCAGGGTAACTGGATAGGATGCGTTCGGGCTGGGCGTGTACGTCGAGCTCGTGATAGAGGTAGGGTACGGTGACCTCACTGCTCTCGCCGTCCAGGTAGTTGGCCACCACCCAGTCGGCAAAGAGGTCTTCGAAGGACAGACCAGTGTTGTGCGCCTCAAGCACCGACTCGAAGCCAGCAATGCCGTTCAGCTCGCTGGCTACCAGCTGGCGTGTCATCTCCGGGCCGAAGCGTTCAGCAACGTAGGCCAGGAACAGAAAGGACGCAGCATAATGCTCTGCAACCCTGTCCGTTGTCCAGTGGTTTAGCTGTGTATCGGGACGTCGGGCAAAGGAGCTTATCCGGCCATCTCTTGCATACCCGGACAGGTACATTGCCAGCTCCGATGCCCCTTCGTTCACCCAGGCGAATTCATTGCTGTCTGCAAACCAGTGCACCATGTGCTGGAATTCGTGCACCAGCGCTGCCTCGTAGGAGGTGCTGCCCGGGGGAGCATTCTCCGGATTGATGTAGAACATCTCCCGTTGGTTGCTGTACGGCATCACCGCCGCAGGGTACTCGTCGCCGGTGGAGAAGTACGCCAGGGCTCCGGAGAAGCGCGCATTGAGCACCGTCAGGCGTATATCGTTGTCTATGCCCGGGCTCCACTCTGCCCCGAAATAGCGCCGGACGGTGGGATACAGCAGCCGATCAAACGTTTCCGCGGAGCGCTCCAGCGCATCGCGGGGCACTTCCAGGTCATCCTGTACCCACATATAAAGGTTTGGGCTGATGTGACGGAGCGTTGCACTGACCTGGAAGCTTTGTAGGGGATTGAGGTTGAGCACCCAGAAGGTTTCACGGTCGCCCAGGGAGTACGCAATGGGCTCGGCGGCAGTGACCGCGCCGAGTCGATGGCGCGACGCCACTGGCTGGGGGAGCGGTTGGGAGGCATGTCCCAGGCGCCTAGCCAGGTCGTAGGGGTCGCGCGCTGAGATCTGTGTGTTGGCGAGCAGTGCCTCTGTGCCCGTCGCAGTAGGTGTCGACCACGGTTGTGGGCCTGTGGCGACCTGGGTAAAAAGGGGTGTGATGCGTGCCAGTGCTGCGCGCAGCAGAATAGCCAGCAAGACCAGAACAATGACGAGGGCGATTGCGCGAGAGAGGACTCTGGCAGCCTGACCCAGAGAACGCCACGACATCAGCTTGTCTATACCTTGACGATCTCCAGAGGACCACCGCAGTTGGGGCACTCGCGCATGGCACTTCGTACTGCGAATTCACTCCCACAGTAGGGGCAGCGCTTAATGGCCTTGGCCGGGAGGACGCTCTTGAAAACATAGACATCATAGTCGCCGCGCCGCTCTCTCTCACAGTCCCCTTGTCCGCGCATCTTCTCCAGTGTACCGTATGCCAAGGCTTGCGGGATGCCGAATTCCGCCTGTACTTGTGCCAAGGTGACCTCGCCATCCAGACGCCGGGCCAGGTCCACAATCCCAATGACCAACGCATCGTGGCTGATCTCTCCCAGTCGGCGCAGCCTCAGAGCGCCCCAGACCAGGAGGCTGCCTCCAGCCAGTAAGAACACAGCCGCGACAAGAATGCGGCTGGGAGTGTTCACTGCAGCGATCAGAAAGATGACGCCTAATATCAACAGGGGTATGGAAGCGACTACGACTAGCGTGGCCCCGGCTTTGTTCATCGTTCTCCCTTTCTGTAGGCGATCTAGCGCCATGCTTTGGTTGCCCTGGTCAGTGCCGCACCCATTTCGTCAAACATCTTCTGGATCGCGTCCTCGTTGATTCTCTCTTGGACGATGATCTGTATGCGCCTGTTGAACTCAAGAGGGTGCGTTCCCAAGTACTTCTCATCCTTAACCTTGGCTTGAAAATCAGGCCATATGCTGTGAAAGGATGTGACTGCGTCGGACAGGTTCAGCGTGAGCGAGGGCAGCTTGTATCTGCGCTGTTCCTCATACACAGTACCAACACTGCGTATGAAACGATCCATTCCCTCTCCCAGACCCTTGAGCAATCCCAAGATCTCGGCTACCGATGTCAGTCCCGTTTCGTAGCTTCTCTGGTTCTGGCCCAGCTCCACCAGTGGGCGCAAGCGATCCTCCCAAGGCCCGTCGGCGACCGGCAGTTCTTTCAAGTTCTCCAACAAGCGCTGCGCGGCATTGCGCTTGCTCAGGGCATTGCGATTGGCGGACAGGTAGTCCAGTCTGGCCTGTAGTTGAGCTGTCTCGACACTGACGGCCTGCCACTGGCTTTGCAGACCCGTCTGTGCCTCTTGCATCTGCCTCTTATCGGCCTGCCACTTCTCACGCACCGCTCTGATTCCCGCCTTCACCGACTCCCGATTCTCAGCCAACTGCGCTCGTTCCTTGCCCAAGCGGCGCCGCTCGAAGAACTTGAGGAGCCCCAGCTGGTCGATCTCTGCATCCACCTTCGCAAGGTCGCTCTCAATGGATGCCTGGCGTGCTTTCAGCTCCTCCTCTTGTTGGTCGAGTATGGGGTTCTGCCCGCGCACATAGGCAGTCTGGTCCTGAGCTTGTTTGATCAGGCTGTCCGCCTGCCTCCGCTTGTCCTCAGTCTCGCCTTCCAGTTTGGTGATCTCTTCCATGAGCGCTTGGAGTTCAGTTTTTTCCTGCTTCTCCAGGAGATGCCGCAGTTCCAAGGGTAGATCCCCGGGGGCTTCGAGTAGCAGTGGCACATGGGCAGCGATGAGTTTGTCGCGCTCCTGCATCTGCGTTGAGTACAGATCATTGAACTGATACTGGATCTCCTCTATCTCACGGTAGATGTCCGACATGCGCTTGCGATTCTGCCGAGCATACTTGTAGAATTCAGCGAGTGACATCTTTGTGCCCATGTGCTCTCCTTTATGCCCCCGGTGCCAAGCCCACCCCATAGGCTTGTCCCCATAGACGTCGCTTTACGTTCCAGACCAGGGAATCCATCCACCGGGCCCCGGGTGCTAGCCCTGAAAGCTCAGCGAAGCCTCCATGTGCGGCCCAATAGAGTGGACACGCACCACAGCAGATGTGCCTCATCTCACAGTTCCCGCACACTGGCGGAATGAAATGCTTGTCGCGCCAATACCGTCCCTGTGCACTGTACCAGATAGCGCTAAAGGGCTGCTGCAGGAGATTGCCCACGCCACGTTCGTAGCTTGAACACGGTAGGAGTTCTCCATCCGGTGCCACGGACAGCAAACCATCTACACAGGCGCACGATTTGGAGCCCAGACCATGCGTGATCGGATTGAAAAGGCAGTAGGGAACAGGCGAGTACCAGACGAGCCTGACGCCTTTTTCCTGGGCTCTTTGCTGAACCTGCTCGATGATCGGTCCGATCTCCGTATAGGTGACGTCCTCGTCTGTGTGCTGCAGAGCTGTGCCTGTGCTGATAATGACATTCATGGAGAAATACTCAGACTGCAGTTCATCTGCGATATAGTCGACGAGGCCAAGCAGATGCGCGCGGTTGCTGCGGCAGATCGTCGTATTGGTATGCGTGTGCACGCCTGCAGCCCTTAGCACCTGCACCGCCTTGCTGGTCCTGGCAAAGGCGCCTGGATGCTGCGCGATGGAGTCATGTATCTCTGAGCTGGGACCCTCCAGGCTGACTTGGGCTGAATCCAGGCCTGCTGCAGCCAGGGAGTCAGTGTACTTGGGATCCGCACAGCGTAGGCCATTGGTGATCAGGTTGACGCGCATCCCCTTGCCTTTGGCGTACGTGATCAACTCTGGCAGATCGTCGCGCAACGTGGGCTCGCCGCCGGTGAAGGAGACTGTGGGACAGCGTGCTTCGTCGAAGATGCGGTCGATAACCCGAATCACCTCTGCTGTGCTCATCTCCGCAACCTGGCGACCACGCGCGGGAGACTCGGCATAGCAGAAGACGCATCTGTTCTGGCAGCGGTACGTCAAGGCGATCTCAGAGAGCACAGGCAGCTCTCGCTTGTGTGTGCCAAAGGGCATCTCCTTGACCGCTGGCGCGCCGCAAACATCGTCGCGCAGCAAGGCGGCAATGCTCACGAGCAGTCTGTACAGGTCGCCCCGCACCCGCTCCTCATCTGCCTCGTATTCTGCAGCCACCTCCCTGACCACTGCATCTACATCCAGTCCATTGCCATCACCGTACAGCCTGGACAACATGGCCACCGCGGTCTGGTTCAGGTGGTGCACCCGGTTGGGGCGCATAATGAACAGTCCGTCCTCAGGACGGATGTAAATGTAGTTCTTGGTTTGCGCCACCAGTTCAGTGGCAAAGGCTTGCAGGTCGGTTCTCATCTTCTTGGCGCGTCTGCGAGGCTAGAAGCGGCCTACACAGGCACTGTGGCAGGCACTGTGGCAGGCGCTGTGGCAGACACAGGCGCTGTGGCAAGCGCTGTGGCAGGCGTCATGGACACAGGCGCTGTGGCAGGCATCGTGGACGCAAGCGCTGTGACAGGCGCTGTGGCAAGCGCTGTGACAGGCATCATAGCCGACCGGCTGTGAGGGTTCCCGGCCGGTCAGGCGTGCCACGCCGGCCTCCAGACGGGTTGCCACCTGCGAGACCGACGCCTCGATACTGCTGCTGACATCCCGTGCCAGGCTCTCGATAGGCGTCACGATTTCTTCGGCAGCCTGGGCCAGCGGCGAGGGCCCTCTCCCCATGCTGGGTTGCGGCACAGCCGTCTGTGGCCGATAGCGATCATGGACGAGGATCCATGGCACATATGGCCGATCCCAAATCGTTGGCTCCCAGCGGGCTGGGCGCGGTGCGCGTTCGAATTCCTCCCAGGCTGAACGGATCTTCCGCTCGTAGGTCTCTTTTGTAGCTTCTGTGTCTGCATTCCATATCTTGGGCTGCAGGGTGGCGGCTACGGCGTTGAGGATATCGGGTATCTTAGCCCGGTCGATCGTACCATCTTCGAGGATGGCGTCTACCAACGCCTGTTCGTAGGCATTGAGCTTGGCCTTTGGGTTCGTGATCTCCAGCTGGAGTGGGTTGCGATTGATGATCGTCAGGACGCCGCTGCTTTCCAACGAGAGCACGATCAGTGTGATTGTACGGGCTGAGTTGCCCATGTAAAAGGCCGTTTCAATAGCGTTCAGGTCCGGCACGACACCGGGGGTCTCGAACGTCTCGATTTCAATTTCGGGTGGTTCGTAGACCGACTTCCTCCTCCGTCGCCGCAGGACGAGGAGCACAACCAGTACCACGAATAGAACGGTGCCCAGTGCCACACAGAGGAGCAGAACGAGCGCGGCTGACGACAGCCCAGCGGGTTCTGGCGGTGCCTCCGGGGTGGGTCGGATAGGAATGGGCGTCTCGCGCGTGGTTGGAATGACCGATGCACGCAGGAAAAAGGGCGGTTGGATCTGTCCGCGCGGCGGGACCCTTCTCTGTTCGATGTAGATAGAGAGCCAGTTCTTGCCAGTTGTGGAATCAGGTGTCGGGAAATAGACCCAGCGATTGTAACTGCTCAGATCGCCAACCTTCACTCCAGCGCGGTTCACCAGTTCGTTTGTGACCTGTTCCGGTTGGGTGACGTCAGCAGGCAACTCTATGGGCAGGACGAAGGTGGCCGCGAGTACCTCGATTGGCAGTTCCCACTGCCCCGATGCCCAGCCAATCGCCCGATAGTCCTCGCCATCTATCGTCGTCGGGTCAAAGACAGAGCGATCCACCTCATATCGGATCGTGACGGTGTATTGCTGGTTCAGCTCGGTGCTCTGCGAGAAAACAGAGGAATAGACGTTGGCCACACCGGTAGGTTGTAGGGTAACCTGGAAGCGACCGTCGGGGCCCGTGCCGAACGATTCGATCACCGTATGAGGAGACTCCAAAGCGGGAAGCTCGCGGATCCGATCGCGCCCGCCCTCCAGATCGGTGAAGGTCAGTTCATGGGTCACCTGCAGTCGGCCATCTTGCAGAACATTGATGTAGTACTCCGACTTGTCCAGTGTGACCGGGGCCTGGCCATGCGCCAAGGGGGCACACAACCAGGACAAAGCGAGTAATGCACCCAGCAGCAGAAGCGGTCTTCTCATCAAGTATCCCCTCCCAGCCGTCCTCCGCTATCAATATACCATATCACGGCCTTGTTGCCAAACAAACGCCAGTTCAAGCCTACTGGATGCCAGTCACCAGTCGGCAG